>JAGOCV010000034.1 GCA_017998575.1 Burkholderiaceae bacterium | reverse complement strand
ATCGGCGCCTGTTTCGCCCTTGGCACAGCGCTTGCTGAAGCAGCGGCGTTCACGCAACCATCAGAGAGGAAGAGACATGGCCAGAGCGGTCCTGACGATCAGCAGCAAGAACTATGGCGCCTGGGCCTTGCGTGGCTGGCTGATGACGAAATTCTCGGGGCTGGAGTTCTCCGAGCGCGTGATTCCGCCGGACGATCCGGCGATGAAGGCCGAGATGCTGCTGCTGGCGCCCTCGATGCTGGTGCCCTCGCTCTCGCACAACGGCATCAAGGTGTGGGACACGCTGGCGATCGGCGAGTACCTCAACGAGATCAAGCCGCGCGCGGGCCTGCTGCCGGCTGACGCCAAGGCGCGTGCGCACTGCCGCGCGGTGTGCGGCGAGATGCACTCGGGCTTCTCGGCCATGCGCGCGTCGCTGCCCATGAACATCAAGGCGCGCTTTCCGGGCTTCAAGGTGTGGTCGCGCGCGCAGGGCGACATCGACCGCGTGATCGCCATCTGGAAGGAATGTCTGGCCCTCAACGGCGGCCCGTTCCTGTTCGGGCGGCAACCGTGCATGGCGGATGCGATGTACGCGCCGGTGGTGACGCGTTTCCTCACCTACGACGTGCCGCTGGATTCGGTGTGCACGGCGTATTGCAAGCGGGTGATGGAGTTGCCGGCGATGCAGGAGTGGGTGGAAGCGGCGAAGCAGGAACCCGACGAGATCGACGAGCTGGACGCCGAGTTCTGAGTGTTGCTGTTGCGTGAGGCCTGAAGGCAGGGTGGGACTGCCTCCGCTCGTGTCCCCCGACGGCCTGCGGCCGTCTCCTCCTTGACCTCGCTGCGACAGTCCCACCCTGCCTTCAGGCCGGAGGCATCGCGGGGCTGCGTCGTTGCCTCATTTCCAGGGCGTGGGCGCGGGGATATCGCACACGGGCTCGACGTCCACGGTCTTGAAGTCGGCCGGAGAGACGATCTCCAGGTACTCCATGTCGGGCGAGTAATCGAACAGGTAGTGGCGGATGCCGGGGCGCTGGTGCACCACGTCGCCGGCCTCGACCAGGGTCTCCTGGTCTTCGTACATGAACTTCGCCCAGCCCTTGACCATGATCACGATCTGGAAATCCGCCTCATGGCGGTGCCAGCCCGTGCCCGTTTCCGGTGCCATGTTGGCCTTGACGAGGTGCGCGATGACTTTGCCGTGCGTGGCTTCGGCGATGCCGAGGTCGCGGTAGAGGAAAAAATCCCGCAGCCCGCCCGACACGTAGGTCGTGTCGCCGGGCTTGACGTGCGAGAACTGGGTCGAAGTCCTGTCCAGCATGCACTTTCTCCTTGAACAGCACGTGGGGGATGCTGCGGTGCAACATCAAGCATGAACCGTTCCCGCGCCCGCGTGCCCGCAGGCGGTGCACCGGGCCTGCCGCAAGCCCTCTGGGATAATCGCGCCCCATGAGCGGCAATACCCTAGGCACACTGTTCGCGGTAACCAACTTCGGCGAATCCCACGGACCGGCCATCGGCTGCGTCATCGACGGCTGCCCTCCGGGGCTCGAACTGGCCGAGGCAGACATCCAGGCCGAACTCGACCGGCGCCGCCCGGGCACCAGCCGCCACGTCACGCAGCGCAACGAGCCCGACGCCGTGGAGATCCTCTCGGGCGTGTACGAGGGCAAGACCACGGGCACGCCCATCGGCCTGCTGATCCGCAACACCGACCAGCGCAGCAAGGATTACTCGGCCATCGCCCAGAGCTTCCGGCCGGGCCATGCCGACTACACCTACTTCCAGAAATACGGCATCCGCGATCCGCGCGGTGGCGGGCGCTCGTCGGCGCGTCTCACGGCACCCACGGTGGCGGCCGGTGCCGTGGCGCGCAAGTGGTTGCGCGAGCAGATGGGCATCCAGTTCCGCGGCTGCATGACGCAGATCGGCGAAGTCGCGATTCCGTTCGAGAGCTGGGAGCACGTGCCCCACAACCCGTTCTACGCGCCGGTGGCCGACGTGTCGCACCTCGAGGCCTACATGGACGCGTTGCGCAAGGCCGGCGATTCGTGCGGCGCGCGCATCCGCGTCACGGCCACCGGCATGCCGGTGGGCCTGGGCGAGCCGCTGTACGACCGGCTCGATGCCGACATCGCCAAGGCCATGATGGGCCTGAACGCCGTCAAGGGCGTGGAGATCGGCGCGGGCTTCGCCAGCGTGGCGCAGCGCGGCACCACGCACGGCGATTCGCTCACGCCCGAAGGCTTCGAGAGCAACAACGCGGGCGGTGTGCTGGGCGGCATCAGCACCGGGCAGGACCTGGAGGTGTCGATCGGCATCAAGCCCACCAGTTCCATCATCAGCCCGCGCACCTCGATCGACACCACGGGCCAGAGCGTCGAGGTGGTGACCAAGGGCCGCCACGACCCGTGCGTGGGCATCCGCGCCACGCCCATCGCCGAAGCGCTGCTCGCGCTCGTGGTGATGGACCACGTGCTGCGCCACCGCGCGCAGAACGGTGGCACCGAGCCGCCGCTGGCACCCATCCGCGCGTCGTTCCTTTGAGCGCGGGCACGGCCGCCAGCGAGGGCGCGGGGCAGCGCCAGCTGGTGCCGTTCGCCGCGCTGTCGGCAAGCTACTTCGCCCACATCGGGTTCTTCAATCCGTACCTGCCGCTGTGGCTGCAGCACTTGGGCCTGCCGCTGCTGACCATCAGTCTGCTGACCTCGGTGCAGTCTTTCACGCGCGTGTTCGCGCCGTATGCATGGGGCGCTTTGAGCGACCGCACGGGCGAGCGCGTGCGCCTGCTGCGCTACAGCGCGGCTGCGGCCCTGGCCGCATCGGCCGGGCTGTGGTGGGGGCAGGGCGGCGCCTGGTGGCTGGCCTTCGTGCTGCTGGTGCTGTTCCTGCACACCAGTTCGATGATGTCGCTCACCGAGGCCGCCATGGCGCACCTGGTGGCGGGCGACTGGGGCCGCTACGGCCGCATGCGGCTGTGGGGTTCGGCGGGCTTCCTGGTCACGGTGTTCGTCGCGGGGGCATGGTTCGACCGCTTCGGCATGGGCCACTTCCCGGGCTGGGCCGGCTTCAGCCTGCTGCTGGTGTTCGTGGCCACGCTGCGCCTGCCCGACGTGCGCGAGACGCCCGCGCACCACGCAGCCGCGCACGAGCCCGTGGGGCCGGTGCTGCGACAGCCGGCGGTGCGATGGTTTCTCGCCGCCTTGCTGTGCCATGTGATGGCGCACTTCTCCATCTACGCGTTCCTCTCGCTCTACCTGGATTCGATCGGCTATGGCAAGGGCATGATCGGCCTGCTGTGGGCGCTGTCGGTGGTGATGGAGATCGGCTGGTTCTTCCTGCAGGGCCGGGTGATCGGCGCGCTGCCGCTCACGCGCTGGCTCGCGCTGTGCGGCGTGGCGATGGTGGCGCGCATGGTGCTCACGGGCTGGGCGGGCGACGTGCTGCTGGCGATCGTGCTCGCGCAGTTCCTGCATGCGTTCACTTTCGGCGCGCATCACGCGGCCAGCATCGCGCTGGTGTCGCAGTACTTTCCCGGCCGCCTGCGCGGGCGTGGCCAGGCGCTGTTCACCGTCACCGGCTACGGCGTGGGCGGCATGGTGGGTGTGCTGGGGGGTGGCGCCATCGCGTCGCGCTGGGGTTTCGGGGCCATGTTCGGCGCGGCGACGGTGCTGGCTGTGCTGGGGACGCTGTTCGCGTGGCGGGTACGGGTGACAGGGCAAGTCGAGCGCTGACCGCGGCAGCGGTCACACCCCGGCTCGGCCGGGGTCCCGCGCGAGCACCCCCTCGGGGGGTAGCGACCCACACGCAGTGGGGGAGCGTGGGGCCCAACAGTTTCTAGGGCTCTGGCGGCGCCGCGCGGAACGGATTGAACCCCGTCACCAGCGCCGTCGCCAGCAGCACCAGCAGGCAGCCCGGCAGCATGCCGGCGGTGACCGGCTCGCCCAGGAACAGTCCGCCCCAGGTGACACCGAAGAACGGGATCATGAACGCGGCCGAGGTGGCCGCGCTGGCCGATATCTCGCGCATCAGCCGCATGCTGATCCAGTACATGAAGCCCGAGGTGAACGTGCCCAGCACGAGCAATGCGATGGCTGCCTGTGGCGTGAGCTGGGCGGACGGCGCGGTGGCTGCCAGCGGCAGGGCCAGCATGGCGGCGGCGGCCACGTGCACGGCGGCCGAGGCTGCCAGCGGCTCATGGTGTTGCGTGGCCCGCTTCATGAGGATGGCGCCGACGCCATAGCTGGCCGCACCCCCCGTGCAGGCCAGCGCGGCCAGCACCACGGGCCAGGTGGCGGCGATGGGGCCGAGCTGCACCAGCAGCGCTACGCCCGCGAAGCCGACGGCGCAGCCCAGCAGGCGGCGTCCGGTCAGGCGTTCCTCGCCCAGCAGGGCAGCGCCCAGCACGCCGAACAGCGGCGCCGTGGCATTGAGCACGGCCGAGTAGCCGGCGGGCAGCACCAGGGCCGCCAGGTTGAACAGGACGAATGGCGTGGCCACGGTGAGCAGCGCCACCACGGCCAGCCGGGGCCACGCCGCGCGCGCGGGCCAGTGCTGGCGCAGCAGGCGCATCAGCAGGCCCAGCACCAGCGATGCGAGGATGCAGCGCACGCCCGCGACCACCCAGGGCCCCAGCGCGGGACTGGCGATGCGCAGCAGGGGAAACGATGCGCCCCACAGGGCGGACATGGCGATGAGCTGGAGGAAGTGGCGCGTGTGCATGCAGCCGGCCATTGTCGGGCCGGTGCGGATTCCGTGCCATGCCCGGGTCGTCAGATCAGCGGCCGCAGCGCCGCCGCTGTCTCGCGCAGCACGCCCAGCACGCGGGCCACGGCGGCTTCACTGCTTTCCTGGCCGATGGGCATGGTCACGTTGAGCGCGCCCACCAGCTGGCCCCGCGCGTCGCGCAGCGGAACGGCGATGCCGCGGTAGTTGAGTTCGAGCTGCTGCTCGGACAGCGCCCAGTCCTGCTGGCGGATGCGCGCGAACTCGGCGGCCATGTGCGCCGGGTCGGTGATGGTGAAGCTGGTGTAGGTGCGCAGCGTGTTGCGCGCCAGCCAGTCGGCCGCGCCCGGCGGCTCGCGCCAGGCCAGCATCAGCATGCCGGCGGCCGTCACGTGCGCGGGCGTGCGCGCGCCCAGCACGAAGCCGGTGTTCATCGCGCGGTTGGGGCCGTTGCGCGCGACGTAGACCACGTCGTCTCCGTCGAGTGCCGAGAGGTAGGCGATCTCCTGTGTGCCCGCAGTGATGCGTTGCAAGAAAGGCTGTACCAGCTTGGCCAGCCGCGACGATTCGATGAACGCCTGCCCCAGGCGCAGCACGCGCGGCGTCAGCCAGAACATCTTGCCGTCGCTGCCCACGTACCCCAGGTGCAGCAGGGTGAGCAGATGGCGCCGCGCAGCGGTGCGAGTCATGCCTACCTTCTCTCCCATCTGCGCGGCCGTCATGCGCGGGTCGACATCGCCAAAGGCTTCGAGGATGGCCAGGCCTTTTTCGAGCCCCGCGATCCAGTCGCGCCGCAGCAGCGGGCTGTCGGGCGGCGGGCCGTCGAGAGAGTGGGGAGCGTCCGGAGTCTGGATGCGCGTCATATCTAAGACAAACCCTAGTTGCGAATGCTCATCGCACAATATTGTTCGATGATCGATCAACGCCTGTCGGCGGCGGTCGAAAGCAGGCGTTGGCACTGGGACAATCGTTGCAAACAGAGCCCAATTGATCGATCAGCGCACAGAAATGTCAGCATACCGCACAGAAGCAGCCGTTCCCCTGATCCGGGGCACGACCGACGTCTACCTCATCGTCGGCGACCCGGTCGAGCAGGTGAAGGCACCCGAGATCTTCAACCGGGTCTTCGCGCAGACCGGTGTCGACGCCGTGCTGGTCCCGGCCCAGGTGGCGCCCGATCAGCTCGAAGGCTTCGTGCGCACGGCGCTCGCGGCCGGCAACATCAAGGGTTTGTGGGTGGCGATTCCGCACAAGGCGCCGATCACGCAGTGGCTGTACCACTGCTCTGACCTGGGCCGGCTGGCCGGCGCCGTCAACGGCGTGCGCCGCGAAGCCGACGGCAGCCTCACGGGCGGCCTGTTCGATGGCGAAGGCTTCAAGGGCGCGCTGCGCTTTCACGGCACCACGGCCGCTGGCAGGCGCGTGCTGGTGCTGGGCGCGGGCGGGGGGGCTGCCGCCATCGCCGCATCGCTGGCGCTGGGGGACGACTCAGCTGCCGAAATCGCGCTGTTCGACCCCGTGCCCGGCAAAGCCGAGGCCGTGGCTGCGCGCATCCGCGCCGGCAGCCGCACGCCGGTGCATGCCGTGACCTCATCCGATCCGAAGGGCTGGGATCTGGTCGTGCACGCCTCGCCGCTGGGGCTGCGCGAGGGCGACCCTCTGCCGCTGGATGTGTCGCGCATGGATGCGGGGGCCGAGCTGCTCGACATCCTCATGAAAAACCAGCCCACGCCGCTGGTGCGCGCCGTGCGCGCGCGCGGCCTGAACGCCTGGGCCGGCTTCGAGATGCTGATCCAGCAGGCGCCGCTGTACCTCGAATTCTTCGGCTTTCACGACGCCGCCGCGCGCGTGCGCGCCGACGCCGGCTTCCTGCGCGAGCAGATCTACCCGCCCGAGTTGCTGCGCGAGGTGTCGCCGGCCGGCTGACGCCTCACCCCTTCGCCAACGCTTTTCCTCAACCACCATCAATCGCACACACCAAGGAGACAGATGATGAACAAGCGCTTTTCCCTCAAGCTGATCGCCGCCGGCGCGCTGCTGGCCACGGCCGGCACGGGCTTCGCCCAGAGCACGATCAAGATCGCCAACATCGTGGAGCTGTCGGGCGGCGGCGCCACGGCGGGCACCAACTTCAAGAACGGTGTCGAGCTGGCCATCAAGGAAATCAACGCCGCCGGCGGCATCCTGGGCAAGAAGATCCAGTCGTCCACGTTCGACACGCAATCCAACCCCGGCGTGGCCAAGGGCCTGACGCAAAAGGCGGTGGACGACGACGTGTTCGCCATCTTCGGCCCGGTGTTCTCGGGCTCCATCATCGTGAGCATGGCCGAGAGCCGCCGCGCCGAGATCCCCAACTGGACGGGGGGCGAAGCCGCCAACATCACCACGCAGGGCAACCCCTACGTGTTCCGCACCAGCTTCACCCAGGCCACTGCCATGCCCAAGGTGGCCAAGTACATCACCACCAAGTCCAAGAACCTGGCCGTGCTGTACGTGAACAACGACTTCGGCAAGGGCGGCCTCGACATGATCAAGAAGGCGCTGGCGGGCTCACCCACCAAGATCGCCGCCGAGGTGTCTACCGAGCCGGGCCAGGTGGACTGGTCGGCCGCCGTGCTGCGCGCCAAAAACAGCGGCGCTGACGCCGTGTTCGTCTACACCAACGAAGAGGAATCGGCCCGCGCGCTGCGCGAGCTGAGGAAGCAGGGCTGGGACAAGCCCATCATCGGCGAGACGACGCTCACCGGCCAGAAGGTGATCGAGCTCGCGGGCGAAGCCGCCAACGGCGCCATCGCCCACGTGGGCCTGACGGTGGATGCGCCCAACCCCGAGATGCTGAAGTTCAAGGCCAAGTTCTACCAGGACTACAAGTACATCAGCGATCACAACGGCATCAAGGGTTACACGGGCGTCTACACGCTCAAGGCCGCCATCGAGAAGGTGGGCAAGCTCGACCGCAAGGCCGTCGCGCAGGCCATGAAGGGCATCCACATCAGCGCCGCCAAGTACCCCGGCGTGATCATGGACGTGACCTTCGACCAGAACGGCGACCTCGACCGCGAGAGCTACATGGTCGAAGTCAAGGGTGGCAAGCAGGAAGTCGTGGCCACGCTGCCGCCGCTGAACGCGCCGGCGAAGAAGTAAACCCGCAGGGGTCGTTGCGAGCGAGAGAGAGATGACCGACTTCCTTCAGCTTTTCTTCAGCGGCCTGGCCACAGGCAGCATCTACGCACTGGCGGCGCTGGGCTTCACGCTGCTGTGGCAGGCAGCAGGCACGATCAACTTCGCCCAAGGCGAATTCGTGATGCTGCCGGCCTTCATGATGATCGGCTTCATGGGCCTGGGCGCACCGTTGCTGGTGGCCTTCGGCCTGTCCGCCATCGTGTCGGTGCTGGTGCTGGGCTGGGCCTTCAAGAAGGCGGTCGTCGACCCGCTGCTGCGCTTCGGCATCATGCCGATCGTGGTGGCGACCATCGGCCTCTCGCTCGTGATGCGCAACGGCGTGCGCGCCGGCTACAGCGCCGAGGCGCACCCGTTCCCCAGCCTGTTCGGCGACGAGCTGTTCCGCGTGGCGGGCGTCGTCATCACCGCGGCCGACCTGGGCACGCTGGTGCTGGCGCTGCTGATCGTGCTGGGCACGCAGGCCTTCCTGGCGAAAACGGTCACGGGCCGTGCCATGCAGGCCGTGGCGCAGAACACCGAGAGCGCATCGGTGCTGGGCATCAACGTGCCGCGCATGATCTTCTACACCTTCGCGATCAACGCGGTGCTGGCCTGCGCGGCCGCGCTGCTGGTCACGCCCACCTACCTCGCCAAGTTCGACATGGGCGAGGGCCTGGGCACCAAGGCGTTCTTCGCCGCCATCATCGGCGGATTCAACAACTCGCGCGGCGCGTTGCTGGGCGGGCTGATCGTGGGCGTGTCCGAGAACCTCGCGGCCGCCTACATCTCGCCGGCCTACAAGGACGCGGTCGCGCTCGTCATCTTCATGGTGGTCATCCTCTTCAAGCCGCAGGGTCTGCTGGGCAAGAAGGAAGAGCGGAAAGTCTGAGGCACGCATCATGAAAAAGACACACCTCATCGCGCTGGCCATCGCCGCCGTGCTGCTGCTGGCCACGCCGCTGTTCCTCAGGAACTACGGCATCTACCTGCTGACCTACTGGCTGGTGTTCGTCATCGCCACCATGGGCCTGAACCTCACCGTGGGCTACGCGGGCCAGAAATCGCTGGGCCACGCAGCCTTCTTCGGCATCGGCGCCTACACGGTCGCCATCCTCATGAAGGCCGGCATCAGCTGGTGGATCGGCGCGCCGCTGGCGGCGGCGCTCTGCTTCGTGGTCGGGCTGGCGCTGGGCTTTCCGGCGCTGCGCGTGCAGACCATCTACCTGGCCTTCGCCACGCTGGGCTTCAACACTGCCGTGTGGCTGTTCATCCGCAACGAGGAATGGCTCACGGGTGGCACTTTCGGCATCAACAACGTGGCGCGGCCCGAGCTCTTCGGCCTGTCGCTGGAGCGCAACCTGCCGTACTACTACTTCGTGCTGGCCGTGACGGTGCTGCTGTCGCTGCTGCTGCTGGGCCTGTTGCGCAGCCCGTGGGGCAAGGCGTTCACCGCGCTGCGCGACAACCCGATCCGCGCCGAGAGCCTGGGTGTGAGCATCCGCAGCTATACGCTGCTGTCGTTCGCCATCGGCGCGGCGTATGCCGGCATCGCCGGCGCGCTGTTCGCCTCGCTGGTGCAGTTCATCGAGCCGGCGCCGTTCGCCGTGGCGGCCTCGATCATGATGTACCTGATGGTCGTCGTCGGTGGCCCCGGCTACTTCTTCGGCCCGGTGCTCGGCGCCGCGATGGGCGTGGTCGTGCCCGAATGGATCCGCGACGTGCCCGGCGTGGCCAACTGGTACCTGCCGCTCTTTGGCGCCGCCGTGGTGGCGCTGATGGTGTGGCTGCCCGACGGCCTCCTGAGCCTGCCCGACCGCATCCGCGACAAGCGCGCCTCGCGCGAGGCCAACGCCGCGCGCCAGGCTGCCGCCGCATCGGCCGCACAAGGCAAGGGAGCACAGGCATGACATCCCTGCTCAAAGTGGCGGATCTGAAAAAGTCCTACGGCGCCATCCAGGCCGTAGGCGGCGTGAGCTTCGAAGTCCAGCCCGGCGAGATCTTCGGCGTGATCGGGCCCAACGGCTCGGGCAAGACCACGCTGTTCAACTCCATGCTCGGCCAGATCACGCCCGACGCCGGCCGCATCGAGCTCAAGGGCGAGGACGTCACGCACCTGGGGCCGCTGGCGCTCAACCGGCGCGGCGTGGGCCGCACGTTCCAGACGCTGCAGGTGTTCGGCAAGATGACCGTGCGCGACAACCTGCTGGTGGCCGCGCAGGAGCATCACGGCAGCATGTTCAGCCGCATGTTCGCGCCGGGCGACTCCAACCTGGGCGCCAGGGCCGACGCGCTGATCGACCGCTTCCGCATCCGCCACGTGGCGCACCTGAAGGCCGGCACGCTGTCCTATGGCCAGCAGAAGCTGGTCGACATCGCCATGGCCTTCATGAGCGAGCCCGACCTGGTGCTGCTCGACGAGCCCTGCGCTGGTGTGAACCCGAGCCTGGTGGGCGGCATCTCCACGCTGCTCAAGGACCTCAACCGCAACCCGGCGTCGGGCAAGAAGACCAGCTTCGTCGTGATCGAGCACAACATGGACTTCGTGATGGACCTGTGCCACCGCATCATGGTGATGGTGGAAGGCCGCGTGATGGCCATCGGCACGCCGGCCGAGATCCGCGCCAACAAGCAGGTGCTCGACGCCTATCTGGGAGCCTGACGATGAGCCAAGACCTCACCCATCCCGCCATCGAGTTCGACGACGTCGTCGCCGGCTACAAGGACTTCATGATCCTCAACAACCTGAGCTTCAAGGCCAGGCGCGGATCGATCACGCTGCTGCTGGGCCCCAACGGCGCGGGCAAGTCCACGGTGCTCAAGACGCTGTTCGGCATCCTCAAGCCGCGCCAGGGCCGCGTGCTGCTGGACGGCCAGGACATCACCGGCATCACGCAGAAAGAGCTGCTGGCGCGCGGCGTGGCCTTCGTGCCGCAGGGGCGCAACCTGTTCGGCCAGCTCACCGTTTGGCAGAACCTGGAGCTCGGCGGCATCACGCTGGGCATGAAGACCACGCACGAGCGCATTCCCGAGGTGCTGGAGTTCTTTCCGCGCGTGAAGGAGCGGCTGCACAGCATGGCCTCGAGCCTGTCGGGCGGCGAGCAGAAGCAGCTGGAGATCGGCCGCGCGCTGCTGCTGCGCCCCAAGGTGCTGCTGATCGACGAGCCCTCCATCGGCCTCTCGCCCATCGTGGTGCAGGACGTGTTCAAGCTGCTGCGCAAGTTGGCCGACCAGGGCACCACGGTATTGATGGTGGAACAGAATGTGAAGAGCGCGCTCAAGATCTCCGACGACGCCATCGCGCTCGAATCCGGCCGCATGGTGCTGCACCGCCCGGCGGCCGAGTTGCTGGCCGATCCGGATATCGAACGGCTGTTCCTCGGCGGCGCGCATGCGGCGGCGGTGGCTGAGGCCGGGGCCTCGGCCTGACCGCGGCCAAGGTTTTCCCTCACAACTCATTTCCCAGGAGTTCCGTGGCAATGAATGCACCCCAACCCCCCGACGCCGACGGCCAGCTGCGCGAGCCGCTGCAGGCGTCGTTCAGCGATGCGGCCAATCCGGTCGGCCTCGACGGCATCGAGTTCATCGAATTCGCCGCGCCGCGCCCGCAGGCGCTGGGGCAGGTGCTGGAGATGATGGGCTTCCGCCCGGTGGCGCGGCACCGCTCGCGCGAGGTGCTGCTGTACCGGCAGGGGGGCCTCAACGTGATCGTCAATGCCGATCCGCTGGATGCCAAGGGCGCGGCCCACGGCAGCGACGAGCCCGCCATCGCCGCCATCGCCCTGCGCGTGCGCGACGCACGTGCCGCCTACGACTACGCACGCGAGCGCGGCGCCTGGGAGGTGCCGACCAAGGCCGACGTGATGGAGCTCAACATCCCCGCCATCCACGGCGCGGGCGGCAGCCGCATCTACTTCATCGACCGCTGGCGCGAGTTCTCGATCTACAACGTCGACTTCGTGCCCATCCCCACGGTGGACCAGAACCCGCCGGCCGTGGCGGGCGCGCATTTCTTCGGCGTGGTGCAGTACATCGGCGTGGGGCGCAGCTACGACTGGATCGAGTTCTATGCCGAGCTGTTCGGCTTCACCGAGATCCCCGACGACGAGCGCTTCGGCATCATGCCCAAGGGCAAGCTGCTCAAGAGCCCCGTGAGCGAAGGCGGCGAGGGCTTCATGATCCAGCTGATCGAGCCCGACGCACTGGTGCTCGATGGCGAGGAGAAGCTCCAGCGCATCGGCATCGGCGTGCCCGACGTGCTGGCGGCCGTGCGCGAGCTCCGCCGCCTGGGCATGGAGTTCGTCGAAACGCCGGCCGCGCACACCGAATCGCGCGGCGCCATCACCAAGACCTACCTGGGGTCAGTGGTGTTCGAGCTGGTGCACAGCGAACGCGCGTGAGGCGACCGGCATGAGTGTGCATATCTCCGGCTTCGGCATGGACACCATCACGCTGGCGGGCCCGCTCGAGGCCAAGCTGGCGGCGATGAAGGGCGCGGGCTTCTCGCAGGTCATGCTCAAGGCCAACGACCTCGTGGGCCACCCCCAGGGCCTGGACGCGGCCGTCGCGGCCGTCAGGGCCAGCGGCCTGCGCGGCACGGGCTTTCAGGTGCTGCGCGATTTCGAAGGCCTCTCGGGCCACCTTCACAGCTACAAGATCGACATCGCGAAATCGATGCTGCAGATGTGCGCGGCGCTGGGCTGCAAGGTGCTGCTGTGCTGCTCGTCCACCTCGCAGCACGCCACCGGCGACATGGACCACATCGCGCGCGACCTGCGCAAGCTGGCCATGCTGGCGTTGCCGCTGGGCATCAACATCGCCTACGAGGGCCTCTCGTGGGGCCGCACCATCAACGAATACACCACGGCCTGGGACGCGGTGGCGCGCGCCGACTGCCCCAACCTCGGCCTGGGGCTGGACAGCTATCACATCTTCGCCGCCGGCACCTCGCTCGAATACATCGAGGACATCGATCCGGCCAAGATCTTCCTGGTGCAGCTGGCCGACTTCATGTGGCAGGAAACGCCCACCTTCCAGGACCGCATGACCACCGCGCGCACCTTCCGCGTGTTCCCCGGTGAAGGTGTGCACAGCGACGCGCTGGTCGATCTGGTGCAGCGCCTGGATGCGCTGGGCTACCGTGGCGACTACAGCTTCGAGGTCTTCAACGACGACTACCTGAACCTGCCGCTGCCCGTGGTGGCCGAGCGCGCGCGCAAGAGCGCCGTGTGGCTGGCCGAGGGCGTGCTGCGCCGCTCCACGCCGCTGCCCGGTGCGATGCGCCTGAAGCGGCCCGGCTGAAGGCCGCGCACGTACTACAGTACCGCCATGAAAACAGCCCTCGTCCTCAACGGCCCCAACCTCAACCTGCTGGGTACGCGCGAACCCGCGGTGTACGGCTCGCAGACCCTGGCCGATGTCGAAAAACTGTGCGAAGCCGCCTGCGCCGAACATGGCTTCACGCTCGACTTCCGCCAGAGCAACCACGAGGGCCAGCTGGTCGACTGGCTGCACGAGGCCGGCCGCGCCCAGGCTGCGGGCACGCTGGCCGGCGTCATCCTGAATGCGGGCGCCTACACGCACACCAGCGTGGCACTGCACGATGCCATCAAGGGCACGGGCGTGACGCTGATCGAGCTGCACATCAGCAACGTACACGCGCGCGAGGCCTTCCGCCACCACTCGTACATCTCGCCGGCCGCCAAGGCGGTGATGGCCGGCTTCGGCGTCAAGGGTTATCCGCTGGCCATTGCGGGGCTGGCGGCGGTGGCCGGGTTCTGAGCGCGGCGCGCGCAGCAATGAAAAAAGGCCCCCATGCCCCCCGAGGGGGTACTTTTCATCTTGGGGCGGCCCGGCAATAAAAAGGGCCGGTACGACCGGCCCTTTTTCCATTGCTGCGGTATCCCGATCACTCGATCTGGATGTTCGCTTCCTTGATCAGCCTGGCCCACTTGTCGGTGTCGCGCTTCATCAGCGCCTCCAGCTCGGGGCGCGTGCTGGCCTGCAGGTCCACGCCCTGGTCCGACAGCTTCTTGCGCAGCGGCGCATCGGCCACCACCTTGCGCATCTCGGCGTTGAGCCGGTCGGCCACGGTGGACGGCGTGCCCTTGGGCACGTAGAAACCGTACCAGGTGCTGTATTCCATGCCCGGCACCGTGGCCGAGATTTGCGGCACCTTCGAGGTGTCGGCGCCGTCGCTGGGCGCGGTCAATCCCAGGATGCGGATGCTGCCCTTGTCCACCAGCGGCTTGAGCGAGGGCATGCTGGAGAACATGGCCTGCACCTCGCCCGAGGTGATGTCGATCATGATCTGCGAGGTGCCCTTGTAAGGGATGTGCGCCACGTCGGTCTTGGTGAGCGACTTGAACAGCTCCATGCCCAGGTGGGCCAGGCCGCCGGTGCCGGCCGAGCCGAAGTTGACCTTGCCCGGGTTGGCGCGCGCGTAGTCGATCAGTTCCCTGACGTTCTTCACCGGCAGCTTGGCCGTCACGGCCAGCACGTGGGGGCTGGTGGACACCAGGCCCACGGCGTCGAGGCCGGCCAGCGCATCGGCGCTGGACTTCATCGTCAGCGGCTGGATGGTGACGTTGCCCGAGGCTGCCATCAGCACCACGTGGCCGTCGGCGGGCGAGCGCACCACCGCGTTCATGGCCGGCACGCCGTGGCCGCCGCCCATGTTCTCCACCACCACCGTCTGGCCCAGTTGGGCGCCCAGCTTAAGCGCCACTTCGCGCGCCACGATGTCGGCCGGGCCGCCCGCGGCGAAGGGCACGACGAGGCGCACCGGCTTGTTGGGCCAGGCCTGCGCCTGCGCCAGGCCCGACGCGGCGAGCAGCGCGGCACCGGCCGCGGCCGCGAGAAGGGAGCGTTTGGTCATCTTCAACATTTTCAAGGTCTCCTGGGGGTTGGAATCGGTTCGGTGAAAGGGGCGGGCGCAGGAACCAGCGCGGCCAGCAGGCCCAGGCTGGACACCAGCGCGACCGACAGCGCGGCGAAGGCCCAGCGCGGACCCGTGGCGGCCGACAGCGCGCCCACCATCAGATGGCCGATCGGCGCGCTGCCGATGAAGGCCATGCCATACAGCCCCACCATGCCGCCGCGCACGGCATCGGGGGCGCGGTGCTGCAGCGTGGCGTTGACGCGCGTGGACGTGAACGTGAAGGTGAAGCCGATCAGCACGAAGCAGGGCGCGGCCAGCGCCGGCCACGCCGATGCCGCCACGCCGGCCAGCGCCGCCGCGCTGAGCCATGGCGTGCGCCGTAGTGCGGCCTCGCCCGGCGCGTGGCGCGAGGCCAGCAGCAACGCCGCGCACAGCGAGCCCGCGCCCGCGCAACTGAAGAACAGGCCCGTGAAGGCGGCAGCCTGCCCGTACTCGCGCGCGGCCAGCACGGGGATCAATGTCTGGTACGAGCCCACGAACAGGCCCATGCACACCAGCGTGGGCAGGTAGCGGCGCGCGAACGCATCCTGCCGCGCGAAGCGCAGTGCGCCGCGCAGCCCCGCCGCGCGTGCCACGGGGCCCGTGCCGGCGTGCGCATGCAGGCCCGCCAGGCACAGGCGCATCACCGCCAGCCCCATCAGGTTGAGCACGAAGGCCGACACGTGGCCGGCCAGCGAGAACACCACGGCGGCGATGGCCGGGCCCACCATGCGGCCCACGTTGAACACCACGGTGTTCATGGCGACCGCGTTGGGCAGCAGCGTGCGGTCGGCCAGCGACGAGGTCAGCAGCAGCTGGCGCGCCGGCATCTCCATGGCTGACAGCACGCCCTGCACGCCGGCGGCCACCAGCAGCACCGCCGGTGTGAGCCCGCGCGTGAATGCCACGGCCAGCAGCGTGGCGGTGACCAGCATCGAGCCCGTGAGCACGCGCAACACGGTGGCGCGTGCCGTGGCCGGCGCGAGCCGGCTGCCGGTGAGCGGGCCCACCACCAGCGCCGGGCCGAACAGCAGGAAGTTGAGCACGCCCAGCATCACGGGTGAGTGCGTCAGCTCCCACAGCAGCAGGTTGAGCGTGATGTTCTGCACCCACGCGCCCAGCACCGACGCGACCTGCCCCGTCATGTAGCGGCGGACACCGGACTCGGCGAGGGCCGGGAACTGACGCAGCAGCGACGACATCGGGCGGCGCCTCAGCGCGTGGCGCCGTCCGCGAATTCCACGCCGCCGGCCATCAGCGCATCGGCCAGCCACCCGGCCACCAGCTCGCCGCGCGCGATGGCGGCCAGCCGTGCCTGTTCGCGCGCCAGCTTGGCGGCGGCGGCGGCCACGATCTCTTCGCGGCGCGCGGCGGGCACCACCACCACGCCGTCGTCGTCGCCGAAGATCCAGTCGCCCGGCTGCACCTGCACGCCAGCGCACTGCACGGCATGGCCCACGCGGCCGGGGCCGGCCTTGTGCGGGCCGGCCGGGTGCACGCCGCAGGCGAACGAGGGCAGGCCGATCGCGGGCAGCTCGGCCACGTCGCGCATGGCACCGTCGATCACCACGCCGGCCACGCCCGCGGCCTTCGCCTGCGTGGACATGATGCCGCCCATCAGGGCGCGTTCCAGGTGGGCCTGCCCGTCGATCACCAGCACGTCGCCGGGGCGCGAGCGCGCGAGCGCGGCATGGATGGCGAGGTTGTCGCCCGCCGGCACCTGCACCGTGAGCGCGGGCCCTGCCAGGCGCAGGCCGGGCGTGAGCGCGCGCACGCGGCTGGCCAGCGGCAGTGCGCCGGCATCGGCCAGCAGGGTGGAAGTGATCCAGGAATCGGCGGTGGCGGGTGTCTCGTGGGAGGTCATGGTGTCTGCGATTGAGCCGTCGCCCTCAGATCGGCGACGAGGCTGCAATTGTATTTATCGGAACGGCGTTGTATCTGGCAAAATAGCGTGAATGCCCGCGATGTCCGTGGGTCAGTGCATGGGAGCAGGCGATGGGCAACGACGGCGTGGTGGCGGTGGAGCGTGCGCTCGCGCTGCTGGATTGCTTTCGCCCCGGCGAAGAACGGCTGGCCCTGGCCGGCTTCGCCGCGCGCGTGCCGCTGCACAAGACCACCATCTACCGCCTGCTCAATTCGCTCACGCGCGCCGGCTATGTGCTGCGGCAGGCGGACGGCAGCTACACGCTCGGCCCGCGCGTGCTGTACCTGGGCCGTGTGTACGAGCGGGGCTTCCGCCTGTCCGACTGGGTGATGCCGCGCCTGCAGGAGCTGTCGCGCCAGACGGGCGAGACGGCCACCTGGTACGTGGAGAGCCAGGGCCAGCGCCTGTGCCTGTTCCGTGTGCAGCCGCAGGAAGGGCTGCATCAGCACATGATCCAGGGCAGCCTGAGCCCGTTCGACGACAGCTCCACCGGCCAGGTGTTCCGCCATTGGGGCGAAGCGGGCACGCATGCGCTGGGCGCGCGCGCGCCGCGCCTGCCCACTTTTTCGACGGGTGTGCGCGACGGCTACACCTCGTCGCTGTCGGTGCCCGTGTTCGGGCCGGACGACCAGTTCGCCGGTGCCCTGACGCTGTCGGGCCTGACCGAGCGCATCGCCGCCGGCCGCAAGGGCTTTGCGCCGCTGCTGCTGGCGCAGGCAGAATCGCTGGGTGCCGCGCTCGGGGCGTCTGCCGCGTTGCGGGCCCGCCTCTATGCGAAGGCCGCGCCGGTGCGTGCGCCGGCCCCGTCGCCCCGCAAGAAGAAAGCCTCCGCTTGACCACCCCCACATCCCACGCTTCGACCGGATCGGCCGCGCCCGCGCTGCCACCGGCCGCATTGCAGTTGCTGGCAGAAGCCACGCGCCTGACCACGCCCTGCGGCGACGGCCACATCGTCTGGCACGCCTGGGGGCCGATGGACGGCCTGCCCGTGCTGCTGCTGCACGGCGGCAGCGGCAGCTGGACGCACTGGCTGCGCAGCATCGCACCGCTGGTAGCCGCCGGCCGCCGCGTGATCGTGCCCGATCTGCCGGGCTTCGGCGATTCGGCCAAGCCGCCCTCGGGCGAAGACGCCGACGCCATGCCCGAGCCGCTGGAAGCCGGCATCGTCACCATCGTGGGCGACGCGTCCATCGACATCGTCGGCTTCTCGTTCGGCGGCATGGTGGCCGGCCTGTGGGCCGCGGCGTATCCGCGGCGCGCGGCGCGCCTCGTGCTGGTGGGGCCGCCCGCCATGGGCGTTGCCGACAGCCGCCAGGTGGATCTGCGCGCCTGGCGCCACCTGCCCGAGGACGCCGGGCGCGACGCCATCCATCGCCACAACCTCGCCGTGCTGATGCTGCACGACCCGGCTGCGGTGGACGACGAGGCCCTGGCCCTGCACCGCGCCAACCTGCTGCGCGACCGCCTGCCGCGCCGCCGGCTGGCGCGCACGCGTGTGCTGGCCGAGGCACTGGCCCGCGTGACGTGTCCGGTGCGCGCGATCTACGGCGAGCACGACGCCATCCACGCCGGCCACGCGGCCGAACTCGCGCAGGCGTTTGCCGCCGCCACGCCGCACTTCGTGCGTCTGCACTGGATCGCCGGCGCCGGCCACTGGGTGCAGCATGAGCGGCCCGAGGCTTTCAACGCCGCGCTGGCCGAGGCCCTGGCCTGACGGCCCGATGATTTCCCACCTGTTCCAGTCCGAAAAGAGGAGACCCCGATGCGATTCAAGATGGCCCACAACTCGCTGTTCGCGATCCTGCTGCGATCGGCCTGGTGGTGGAGCCTGCTCATCGCCTGCCTGCTGGTGGCGGTGGCGCATGCGCTGCTGCCGCGCGACTACGCCATCGTGGGTTCGCTGTCGGCCGTGCCTTTCCTGGGCATCGGCGTGGTGGCCGCATGGCGCCAGTGGCGCCGCCCCAGCGAGCGCCAGGTGCAGGCCACGCTGGACGCGGCCAGTGCGCTGCCGTTCAAGGATTTCGCCCGCGTGCTGGCCGACGGCCTGCGCCGCGACGGCCACGAGGTGACGCTGCTGGGCAGCGGCGGCGCCGACCTGCGGCTGGAGAAGAACACCCGCGTGGTGCTGGTGTCCGCGCGCCGCTGGAAGGCCGTCACCGTGGGCGCCGAGCCGCTGCGCGAGCTGGCCGCCGCCGCGCGCGCCGCGCAGGCCGACGCTGCCTGGTACGTGGGGCTGGGCGATCTCACCGACAACGCGCGCAGCCAGGCCGCCGGCGACGGCACGCGCCTGATCGGCCGCGACGAACTCGCCCGCCTGCTGCACGGCCTGGTGCCCTCCGCCGGGCAAGGGCGTTGAAGACGGCGCAGAATCCGCCTTCTTGCCCCTAGAGGATCACGCCATGCAGCGCGCGCTCAAGATCGATTTCGTTTCCGATATCTCGTGCCCCTGGTGCGCCATCGGCCTGTCGGCCCTGGAGCAGGCCATCGAGCGCGTCGGCCCCGAGGTGCGCACCGAGTTGCACTTCCAGCCGTTCGAGCTCAACCCGAACATGCCCGCCGGCGGGCAGGACGTGGGCGAGCACCTGGCCCAGAAGTACGGCTCCACGCCCGAGCAGCAGGCCGCCGCGCGCGAGGCCATCCGCCAGCGCGGCGAGGGTGTGGGCTTCACCTTCCGCAAGGAAGGGCGGGGGCGCATCTACAACACCTTCGATGCCCACCGCCTGCTGCATTGGGCCGACGTGGAAGGCGCTCCCGGCCAGCAGCACGACCTGAAGAAGGCGCTGATGGTGGCCCACCACGGCGAAGGTCAGAGCCCCGAATCGCATGACGTGCTGCTGGCGGCCGTGCGCGCCGTGGGACTGGACGAAGCGCGCGCGAAGGCCGTGCTGGCCAGCGACGAGTTCGCCGCCGATGTGCGCGAGCGCGAGGCCATGTACCAGCAGGCCGGCATCCATTCGGTGCCCGCCATCATCTTCAACGACCGCCATCTGATCTCCGGCGGCCAGCCGGTCGAGGTGTTCGAGCGCGCGCTGCGGGAGCTGTCCCGGGCTGAGGCCGGGCCGCCCGGCTGAGCGGGATCCGCGTCCGCGTCAGGCCAGCCAACCGGCGCCCAGCGCGCCGACGGATCGATAGGCCGGTGGGCGTTCGGTGGTCACGGCATCCGGGCCGTCATCGACGAGGCATCGGCGCAGGCTGTCCTTGAGCGGCGCGACGGGCAGGTCGTGGCCGATCAGCACGATGCGGCTCTTGCGCACGGCATCGTCGGGCCAGCGGACGCCCAGGCGCGTGCTCATCGACAGCTGAACGCCCTGCAGCACCACCTGATGATCGTTGCCCGCGACGGACAGCAAACCCTTGCACCGATAGAGATCGGTGCCGCAGATCTCTATCGCGGCGGCGAGAAACTGCTCCAGCAGGGGCCCGTCGAACGGGCGATCCGTGCTCAGCGAAACGCTCCGGATCTCGCTACCGTGCTGCGGCGTGTCCAGCCCGTCGGGTGCGATCTGTTCGATGCGTGAGATCTGCGTGCCTTGCTGAACCTGCGCGACGAGATCGTGGACCAACGCCGGCTCGTCGCCGTCCGCCACCGGCGCATGAGGATTGAGCGCCGCGAGCGCGTCGCGCAGCTCATTGAGCGCCGGGTCGGTGGCCTGGGCGCTCTTGGCGAGGACGATGCGGTCGGCGTAGGCGACCTGTGCGCGTGCTTCGGGGCGGATGCGCAGCGTGCCCGGGCCATGGATGGCGTCGACCACGGCAACGATGCCTGCGAGCTTGTAGTCGCGCGCGACCGTGGGCTCCAGGAACAGGGTCTGCGCCACCGGCCCGGGGTCGGCGGCGCCACTGGTCTCGATCACCACGCAATCGAATGCGAGCCGGCCTTCGGCACGCTGGCCGGCCAGTGTCTCCAGGGCGCGGCGCAGATCGCCCCGCACGCTGCAGCACAGACAGCCGTTGTCCATCTGCACGATGTCCTCGGCTTCCTCGCGCAGGAGAATGCCCGCGTCGACCCCCTGTTCGCCGAGTTCGTTCTCGATGACGGCGATGCGCAGTCCGTGGCGCTCGCGCAGGATGCGGTTGAGCAAGGTGGTCTTGCCGGCGCCCAGGAAGCCGGTCAGCACGGTGACTGGCACGCGTTCGGTGTCGTCCCGGCCGCTCATGCGTTCTCCGCCTGCACCCCGTCGCGGGGCTGGATGGACTGCGGCGGATGGCTTGCGGGCTTCATGTGTGCCTCCTCGGTGGGTTGCTCGTGTCGTGGGCTCGGGGGCCCAGTGCGTCGGTCAGCTGGCGCACGATGTCGCGCAGCGCGCTGCCGACTTCGCCCCTCAGC
>JAGOCV010000290.1 GCA_017998575.1 Burkholderiaceae bacterium | reverse complement strand
CAGGGCTGCCTCGGCCGCCATGCGCTGGTAATGCTGGACCGCGGCTGACTTCGACGGCTGCGTCTGCTCGACGGCCTCGACGAACTCGCCCCAGTCGCTCTCGGCCGCCTCACCAACCGGGATTTGGTCGGCTTTGTGCGGCGCCTTGTTAGAGTCGGTGCTGGCGGGCGCCATCACAGCACCCGCCCCGATTGGTCAGCAGCTGCAGCCCGGCGGCCCTGCTTGATCTGCTTGATGACCTGACGGCGCCCGACGGCCGACACCAGTGCGCGACGGGCTTGCTTCGACTCGTTGGTGTGCACTTCGAAGCCGAAAGGGGCGCCCTTGTCGGCAGCGCCCGCTGTTCCGTGCTTTTCGCCTTGGCCGTGGCGCCGGCCGACCGTCGGGTAGTAGACGGTGAGCTGGCCCACCGTCTCGTGCATCCGGGCGATCGATCCGAGGATCGCGTCGAAGACTGCGGGCTGGCTGGCTTGGTTGAGCATCTGCGCCTCCGGTGTTGATGAGCACAATGATGCGGCAACGACTGCGTCAAAGCCAATTGAAAACGTGTATCGGATATGCGCTAGCCATAGACGAGAGTCCATTGACGGCGGCCAATCAAGTGCCGCATCATCGGCGCAATGTCAGAACCTATTCGCATCGGCGCCATACGCATCACGCAGCGCACGGACGGCGACCTTGACGTGACTCACACTGGCAAGGCTGGCGTGGTGACGATCATCGTGTCGGCCGACAAGCTGGCGCGCTGGATCATGCGCCTACTGCGTGAGGAAGCCTTTGCATGAGCCTCCTGCCAGCGCCACCGGATGCGCGGTGCAAGCACCCTGGCGTCGGGGTCTACATGACGTTTCGGTGCGCGGCCTGCGCCAAGGTCAAGGGCGTGGTCGGTCGCAAGCTCAAGCGGGTGATGGGACTGCGGCAGTACGTGTGCGCTGGGTGCAACGAGAAGTGGTTGGCGCCGTGAACTTTGCGAAGCTGTACATCGGCGACTATCTGCGCGATACCGGGACGCTGACGCTGGCGCAGCACGGGGCCTACATGCTCATGCTGCTGGAGTTCTACGCCACAGAGCGCCCGCTTCCAACAGGCCGACGCCTGCGCCTGGTGCGCGGGATGCGGACCTGGGTTTGCGGGGGGTGCGCGTGAGCCCAGACAACTTCATCGGCGCCCTCAAGACGCTCCGCACCGAGTGGCTGACGATCGACGAAATCACCATCGAGTTTGGCTGCGCCTACGGAACTGCTGTCAAGTGGGTTCGAGCGGCCATGGCACACGGCATGCTAGTGTCGAAGCAGGGCGACAAGCCGGAAGGCCGCAATGGCTTCCCGCCGGCGGTGTACGCGGTGACGAAGGCTTGGGGAGGGTGCGCGTGAGGGACTACGCCAAGCTCAGCCCAACGTTCTGGACTGGCGCAACCGGCCGCACGCTGCGCCGAAGGGGCATCGAAGGGGTTGTTGTCGCCTTCTATCTGGTGTCCTCGCCGCACTCCAACATGCTCGGGATGTACTACCAGCCGTTGATGTACATGGCCCACGAAACAGGGCTTGGCATCGAAGGGGCTTCGAAGGGGCTTCGCGACTGCATCGAGTGCGGCTTTTGCAGCTACGATCCCGACACCGAGATGGTTTGGGTGCACGAGATGGCGGCATGGCAGATCGCCGACGCCCTATCCCCTGCAGACAAGCGTTGCAAGGGCATCCAGAAGGACTACGAGGCCCTGGCCGACAACCCCTTCCTGGGCCTCTGGTTCGACCGTTACGAGACGGCCTTTGGGCTGACGAGGCGGCGCGAGTTCGATGCGCGGAACGAAGGGGCATCTCAAGCCCCTTCGAAGCCCCATCGAAGCCAGGAGCAGGAGCAGGAACAGGAACAGGAACAAGAACAGGAACAGGAACAGGAGAGGACCCCCGCGCGCAAGCGCGCGCCCCGCCTGGACCGGCCCGATGACGTTGCCGAGCAGGTCTGGACCGACTGGCTGCAACTGCGCCGGGCGAAGAAGGCCCCAGTGACCGCCACCGTGCTGGACGGCGCGAGGGGCGAGGCAGTCAAGGCCGGGCTGACGCTTGAGGCGTTCCTGCGCGTCTGGTGCTCCCGAGGGTCGCAGGGCCTGCAGGCGGAATGGCTGAAGCCGCACGAGCGCGGCCGGTCAGCGGCGACGCCCGATGAACCCGAGTGGCGCCGCGAACAGCGCGAGCGCACCGCCGAATTCGCTGGCCCTGCAGCCGCGAAACGCCCCCCCGAAACCGTTGACGTGGAGACCATCAATGCCGATGCCCGGATCGTGGGTTGAGCACCTTTTCGCGAAGCTGACCGTTCGCTACGGCGCGGCGTTCATGCGCCAGTACGACGGCCTGGACATCGCGATCGTGAAGGGCGACTGGGCCGAAGTGCTGGACGGGGTGAAAGGCGACTCGCTGAGCTACGCCCTGCGCTACCTGCCCGAGCGCCCGCCGAACGCGATCCAGATGCGCGACATCTGCCGGCGCGCGCCACCGCCCACCGTGGCAGCCCTTCCGGCGCCGGTCGAGAAGGCCGACCCTGGCCGCGTGGCAGCGGCCATGGCCAGGGTGCGCAGCGATGACCCCGGGTTGAGCCCGGCCGAGCGGTGCGCCCGCAGCATCCTGCGCATCGTCGCCGATCGCGGTGGCCGGATGTCGATTCCTCAGCGCCAGCAACTTGAGGCGATGGCGCGGCTGATGACGCCGCAAACGCGCGCTCTGGCCGCCCAGTACATCCCACGCCTGGCTGAGCACCCGAGCGAGGCTGCAGTATGACCGACCACCGCAACACCACCCCGATCTATCGCCGCCTGGCCCGCCTGATGGCGATGCTACCGGCCACCACCAAGGGCATCGCCGAAGAGACGGGCGTGACGCAGCGAGGCCTCGGGCTGTGGACCCGGCACCTGCGCGCCGAGGGAATCATCGGCTACGGCGCAATGCGTCAGCGCGAGGGCCGGTTGATCGTGCCCGGCAACGGCCATCGGTACGCGCTGGCGAAGATCGAGGCATCGGCCGGCGTGCAGACGTGGTGCCGCGCCTGGCACGCGCTGGCGGCTCGGCAGACCAGCGACAGCTTGGCCGCGGTGCTGGGCATCGGCCGGCGCACCGCGTGCGATCTGCTGCGACAGCTGCGTCTGAACGGCCTGATCCGCGTGGGCGGTTGGGAGGTGCGCGGGCAGAGCTATGCGCCCGTGTGGGACCGGCTGCCGGCGCCTGACGTGCCGAAGCCGGGCCGCGAGCCGCGCACTGAAATCAACGCGCGCTTCTGGGCGGCACGACGCGAGCGCATGGCGGCCAATCAGCAGCAACTGGAGGCGGCATGACATGGATTGCTCGGAGCGGCATCGCCACCGATGCGAGGTCCGCCAGGTCCTGCGCTGGCGCTTCGAGCGCGGGCTGCAGTGGGTCCGCGAGTGGCTCGACGGCGGCGTCATCGTCAACGGCCGCCCCACGCCCAGCATCGAGAAGGTCCGCGGAGATGCCGCAGCAAAGCGTCTGCGGGACGACTGCCGGGAGCAGTGGGCCCGTGGCAATCGCGGCGCCCGCGATGACTGGCGGTAGGCTGATGATCGCCTTCACCGTGCCCGGCGCACCGCAAGGCAAAGGCCGCGCGAAGATCGTCAAGATCGGCGGGTTTTCGCGCATGGCAACGCCAGCGAAAACCGTCGCATACGAGGGCCTGATCGCCCTTGCTGCGCAGCGCGCCATGGCCGGCGGCCAGATGCTGACCAGCGCTGTTGGCTGCAACGTCTTCATCGATGCGCCCGTGCCCGAGAGCTGGTCCGGCCGCAAGCAGCGCATGGCCCTGGCCGGCGAGGTGCTGCCGACGACGAAGCCGGACGCGGACAACGTGGTCAAGGCGGTGTTCGACGGCTTGAACGGGGTGCTGTGGCGCGACGACGTGCTGGTGGTGGATCTGCGCGTGCGCAAGCGTTACGCGGCCACGCCTTGCGTGCGGGTCGAGGTCTGGGCGCTGGATGAGCCGGTGCAACGCGAGATTGCAGCGTGACCACCCGACCCCGCATCACGCCCTGCAGCGCCCTCGGCGGACGCAGCCCGAAGACCGGGCGGCGCGTCGAGCTCGACATGCTGGGGGTGACGCACACCGACGCAAAGGCGGCGGCCGCGGTGGACTTCGAGTGCCAAGAGGCAGCCAGGCGCAGGGCATCCAGGGCAGGGCGAAAGGTCGAGGCGATGACATGAAGTTCAACATCGACATCAAAGGCCTTGACGCAGCGACTGACGCGCTGGTGGGGCGGTTTTCAGAGCGGCGGCTGAACGCTGTTGCCGCTACGGCTTTGACGCGGACGGCGCGGGAGATCGAAGCAAACTGGAAGCGCAAGCTGGAGAGCAGCTTCGACCGGCCCACGGCAGCGACGACGAAGGCGACGGTGGTCAAGCGGGCTACAGCTGCAGATCCAGTGGCCGAGGTGTTCATCCGAGACCAGGCCCGAGGCACGCCACCCATCGAATGGTTGGGCGTGGAAGAAAGCGGCGGGGATCGGCGCATCAAGAGATTCGAGCAGGCGCTGCAGAGCAGCGGTGCCATGCCAAGGGGTATGCGTGCGGTGCCGGGTGTGGCGGCGAAGCTAGACGGATTTGGCAACGTGTCGAAAGGACAGATCATCCAGGTGATTGCGCAGCTGGGGGCGCAGTATTCACCGGGGTATCAGCGGGTTATTTCGCGATCAGATGTGAAGCGGGCACAGAAGGCACTGCTGTCAGGCCGCGCCTACGTGGCCATCCAGCGGCGGCAGGGCAGGCTCAAGCCAGGCATATACGAGCGCGGGAAGGGCGGCATCCTGAGCCCGGTGTTCTTCTTCGTCGGGACAGCTACGTACCGGCGCGCGACGAATCTGATCGAAGAAGGCACGCGGGTCGCCAACGAGCAGCTGGCCGCACAGGTCGCGCGGGCGTTGGGTCAGAGCGCGGAACGGCTGGCGCAGAGATGACGACGGACGCGCGGGGTGGGGGCTGTTGGGTCCTTGCAACACTTGTAAGGGCGAGGGTCCGTTGCGGCGCGCGGTAGCGCTAGTTCATGCCATTTCGGCATGTTACCTGGGTTCGATATGCCTTTGATGTCTTATGGCGAGTATGCCCAGCACCGTGGATGCAGTCGGCCGAATATCAGCCAGGC
>JAGOCV010000033.1 GCA_017998575.1 Burkholderiaceae bacterium | reverse complement strand
GTGCAGGGCTTCGGTGCGGCCCAGGCGCTGCGACTGGAATTCGGCATGCACGCGCCCGAACAGCGCTTCGCACTCGGATGCGTCGTCGCCGATGTCGGCCGCGCCGACCACGATGGTCTGCCCCAGCCGCTCGATCAGCGCGGGCGTGGCGCCAAGCAGCTGGCGCAGCAGGCTGCTGGGCAACGTGACCTGGTGGCCGGTGCTGTCGCGCTCGTAGACGAAGCCGTGCACCACGCCGGGTGCCAGCATGATCGCGGCGGGTGCGGCCAGGCGCATCGTGCGGCCGTCGATGGTGGCCTCGGCCGCGCCGCCGGTGAGCATCTGGAACTGGTGCAGCCCGTCGTGGCGGTGAGCCGGAATCGTCCATTGGTGCAGGCGGCCGCGCACGTTGACCGGCTCGTAGTGCAGCACGTCGTCGGGCTGCTCGTGGCGCACCTCGCGGTAGGCCACCATCAGCAGCGGCTCGGCATTCTTCACGGTGTGTCTCCATGGCACCTCTGGCGGGCACCGATGCCGGAAATGTACAAGTGACTCCGGCTTTCGTCCATGTTCGCGCGGCGCCGCCGGGGCTATCGTTGCGGCCGAGCCTTCCCGAACAAAGAGACCACCGGAGACAACCACCATGCTCAACCGCCGAAACCTGCTAAAGGCCGGTGCCGCCAGCGGCGCCGCTTCTGTCCTGCTGCCCCAAGCCGCCTTCGCGCAGGCGCCCGCGGGCAGCACCGCATCCATCATCTCGGGCTTTCCGGCCGGGGGCATGGGCGACCACGTGGCACGCCCGCTGGCAGAGAAGCTGCGTGGCCGCTACGCCGCCAACGTGGTGGTGGAAAGCCGCACCGGCGCGGGCGGCCGCATCGCGGTGGAGTACGTCAAGCGCGCGGCACCCGACGGCATGACGATCCTCCAGATCCCGAGCTCGCCGATGGTGCTCTACCCCAACACCTACAGGAAGCTCAACTACGACCCGATGGCGGATTTCATTCCCGTCACAACCACGGTCACGTACGGCTTCTCGTTCACGGCCGGGCCGGGCCTGCCGGCCGAGATCAGGACCGTCGAGCAATACATCCAGTGGGCCCGCGCCAACCCCAGGATGGCCAGCTACGGCATCCCTGCCGCGGGCTCCGCGCTGCACTTCGCGGGCATGCTGCTGCAGAAGGCGGCCGGCTTCGAGTTCACGGCGGTGCCCTACCGTGGCGGCGCACCGCTGCTCAACGACGTGATGGGCGGGCAGATTCCGGTCAGCTTCAACGTGATCGGCGAAGTGCTGCCGCACGTGCGCGCCGGCCGGCTGCGCTCGCTGGGCGTGACCACGCCGACGCGCTCGGTCTTCCTGCCCGAAGTGCCGACCCTGGTCGAGCAGGGCTACAAGGACATCGCCATCCAGGAATGGCTGGGCTGGTTCGTGCCGGCGAAGACACCGACGGAGACCGTCAGTCGCCTCAACGCCCTGGTGCGCGAAGGCCTGCAGGCGCCCGAGTTCGCCGAGATCCTCACCAAGAACGGCCTGCAGGCCATCCACCAGAGCCCGGCCGAGTTCGCCGCCATCGTGCGGCAGGACCACGCGCGCTGGGCCACGCTGGCCAGGACCACCGGCTTCACCGCAGAGGACTGACCCGACGTGGCCTTGCATCTGACAGGGGCGCAGGCCCTGGTGGCCGCGCTGGCGGCCGAGAACGTGGAGCATTTCTTCGGCATCGTGGGCGGCAAGCTCACGCCGCTGCTGCATGCGATCTCGCACGACGGCGCGCAGCACCGCATGCGCTTCACCGGCGTGCGCCACGAAGCCGCCGGCCCCATGATGGCCGCCGCCGTGCATGCCGGCAGCGGCCGCATGGCCGTGGCGCTGGGCGAGATGGGCCCCGGCGGGCTCAACCTCGCATCGGGCATGGGCGTGGCGTTCAACAACAACCTGCCGCTCTTGGCCATCACCACCAACCAGCACCGTGCCGCCGCGTATCCGCACAGCGGCATGTTCATGGACCTGGACACCCAGGCCGTGCTCGCGCCCCTCACCAGGTGGAACGCCGTGGTGCACGATGCGCGCCGCATTCCCGAGCTGGTGCGCACCGCCTTCCGCGAGGCACTGGGCGGCCGGCCGGGCCCCGTGCACCTGGACGTGCCGCAGGACGTGCTGGCCGCCGGCTGCAGCTTCGCCGACGACGAGTTCGACCTCGCGCCCGCGCGCTACCGCGCATCGCACGCCCCGCGCCCGGCGGCCGATGCCATCGCGCAGGCCGCGCAGTTGCTCAAAGAGGCGAAGCGCCCGCTGATCGTGGCGGGCGGCGGCGTGGTCACCAGTGGCGCGCAGGACGCCGTGCGCGCGCTGGCCGCGCGCCTGCATTGCCCCGTGGTGCCCACACAGATGGCGCTGGGCGTGGTACCCACGGCCAGCGCGCACTTCATCGGCCATGGCGGCCTGATCGCGGGCGAGGCCGTGCGCGCCGCCTTCGAGCGGGCCGACGTGATCGTCTCCGTGGGCTGCCGCTGGTCGTCGTGGATGTGGGACGAGCGCGGCGCCCTCGCCCGCCGCAGCCACCGCGTCGTCAGCATCAACGTCGACCCGTCGGCGCTGGGCCAGCCCGTGCTGCACGAGGTGGGCATGCTGGCCGATGCGCAGCTGGCGCTGGCCGACCTGCTGGCCGCGCTGCCGGCCGATGCACCGCTGCAGGTCGACGGCGGCTGGCTCGCCAGCGTCCGCGCCGTGCGCGCGCGCTACGACGAGAAGCTGGCCGTGATGGCGCGCGACACCGAAGAGACCATGCACCCCGCCGCGCTGGCCCGTGCCGTGGCCGACGCGATGCCCGACGATGCACTGGCCGTGTACGACGGTGGCCACACCACGTTCTGGAGCAACGACTTCACACCCGTGCACGAGGTGCGCACGCGCTTCCACGAGCCGGGCATGAGCCACCTGGGGTTCGGCCTGCCCTATGCGCTGTCGCTCAAGCTGCAGCAGCCGGGCCGGCCGGTTTTCAACATCACGGGCGACGGCTCGTTCGGCTTCACGCTGAACGAGCTGGACACCGCACGCCGCGCCGGCCTGCCCGTCATCAACGTGATCCACAACAACGCCGCCTGGGGAATCATCCGCCAGGGGCAGAAGATGGCGGGCTTCGAGTTCGGCACCGCGCTGGAGGACACCGACTACGCCGCCATCGCGCGCGGCTTCGGCTGCCACGGCGAGGTGGTGGTGCGCGCGCAGGACGTGGCGCCCGCCATCGAACGCGCCATCGCCTCGGGCCTGCCGGCCGTGATCGACTGCCGCACCAAGTTCCTGCCGCATCCGGTCGGGCCGCTGTTCGGCAGCATGAACAAGTACGGCTTCGACGCCCTCACCCGACTCTTCCCGAAGAAAGAACACACCATGAACGACATTCAGATGCTGATCGGCGGCCAGCCCGCCGCCGCCACGGGCGGCGCCACCTTCGAACGCAAGAACCCGATGGACGCCAGCGTGGCCACGCGAGCCCCGGCCGCCACGCCCGCGGACGCGGTGCGTGCCGTCGAGGCCGCCGCGGCCGCCTTCCCCCAGTGGTCGGCCAAAGGCCCGGGCGAGCGCCGCGCGCTGCTGCTGAAAGCCGCCGATGCACTCGAAGCGAAAACGCCGCAGTTCATCGCCGCCATGGCCGGCGAAACCGGCGCTGGCGCGCCGTGGGCCGGTTTCAACGTGCACCTGGCCGCCGGCATCCTGCAGGAAGCCGCCGCGCTGACCACGCAGGTGGGCGGCGAGACGATTCCCTCCGACGTGCCGGGCAGCCTGGCGCTGGGCGTGCGCCAGGCTGCCGGCGTGGTGCTGGGCATTGCGCCGTGGAATGCGCCGGTGATCCTGGGCGTGCGCGCGCTGGCCACGCCGCTGGCCTGCGGCAACACCGTGGTCTTCAAGGGCTCCGAGCTGTGCCCCGCCACGCACGGCCTGATCGTGCAGGCGCTGCAGGAGGCCGGCCTGCCGCCCGGCGTGGTGAACTTCGTCACCAACGCGCCGCAGGACGCCGCCGCCGTGGTCGAGGCCATGGTGGCCCACCCGGCCGTGCGCCGCGTCAACTTCACCGGCTCCACCCACGTGGGCCGCCTCATCGCGCAGACCTGCGCGAAGTACCTCAAGCCCACTGTGCTCGAACTCGGAGGCAAAGCGCCCATGGTGGTGCTGGACGACGCCGATCTCGAAGCCGCCGTCAACGGCGCCATCTTCGGCGCCTTCGCCAACTCGGGCCAGATCTGCATGTCGACCGAACGCTTCGTCGTCGATGCGAAGGTGGCCGACAACTTCGTGAACAAGCTGGCCGCACGCGCCGTCGGCCTGCCGCTGGGCGATCCGCGCAAGGGGCCGGTGGTGCTGGGCTCGGTGGTCGACCAGGCCACGGTGGACCGCTGCAACGCGCTCATCGACGACGCGCTGGCCAAGGGCGCCACGCTGGTGTGCGGCGGCCGTGCCGACAGCACGCTGATGGCGGCCACCGTGCTCGATCACGTGACGCCCGCGATGCGCATCTATCACGAGGAAAGCTTCGGCCCGGTGAAGCCCGTGGTGCGCGTGAACGGCGAGGAAGAAGCCATCGCCTGCGCCAACGACAACCCCTACGGCCTGTCGGCCGCCGTGTTCAGCCGCGACGTGGCGCGCGGCTGGCGCGTGGCCGGCCGCATCGAGTCGGGCATCTGCCACGTCAACGGGCCCACCGTGCACGACGAGGCCCAGATGCCGTTCGGCGGCGTGAAGGATTCGGGCTGGGGCCGCTTCGGCGGCAAGGCCGGTGTCGAGGCGTTCACCGACCTGCGGTGGATTACCCTGCAGACGGCGCCCAGGCACTATCCTTTCTGATCGAAGACACAATTGCCCGCACCTCTCTTTTCAGGACCACATCCATGACGACCCTCACCCTGGCGCAAGCCCAGCAGATCATCGGCACCGCCCTCGCCAGGTCGAAGGAAGCCGGCTACAAGCCCATGGCCATCGCCGTGGTCGACGGCTCGGGCGACCTCAAGGCCTTCGCGCGCGAAGACGGCGCCAGCATGTTCCGCTTCGACGTGGCGCTGGGCAAGGCCTGGGGCGCGGTGGGCATGGGCGTCTCCAGCCGCGTGCTGGGCCAGCGCGCCAAGGACAACCCCAACTTCTTCCTCTCGCTCGCCGCCACGGCGCAAGGCAAGTTCCTGCCGCAGACCGGCGCCGTGGTCATCAAGGACGCGGCCGGCAACGTGATCGGCGCGGCCGGCGCCAGCGGCGGCACGGGCGATGAAGACGAAGCCATCTGCATCGCCGGCGTGGAAGCGGCCGGCCTCGCGCACGGCTGAACCGCATGAAGGCGGCGCCGCAAGCTGAACGGGCGCCCGGGGGCCGCATGACCCGTGCGCTCAACTCCAGCCTGCTGAGCTGCTTTCTCGCCGTAATGCGTCACGGCACGCTCACGGCTGCGGCCGCGCAGTTGCACATCAGCCAGCCGGCACTCTCCAAGAGCCTGCGGCGGCTCGAAGAAGAGCTTGGCGTGCCGCTGTTCGAGCGCTCGGCGGCCGGCATGAGCCCCACGGGCTACGCGGTGGCGCTGGCCCACCGGGCCCGCACGATGGAACTCGAATCGGAGCGTGCGCGCGACGAGATCCGCCGCATGAAGGAAGGCGGCGCCGGCGCCCTCACCATCGGCATCGGCCCGCTGTGGGCCATGCACGTGCTGCCCGACGTGGTGGCCACGCTGGCGCAGCGCCACTCCAGCCTGCGCATCCGCGTGGTGAGCGGCGTGCTCGACACGCTGCTGCCGCAACTGCTGCGTGGCGACGTCGACGCCGTGTGCGCCGCGCTCGACTTTCCCGACCACCCCGAGATCGAGAAGGAAGCGCTGATCGACAGCACCCACGTGGTGCTGGCCCACGCCAGCCATCCGCTCGCGCAGGCCAGGGATGTCAGCGCCGCGCAACTGGCGGGCTGCGCCTTCGTGGGCCTGCATGGCGACCACGCCGTGCTCAACCGGCTCAGCCGGTTCTTCGCGCAGCGCGGGCTCGACCACCCGGGCTTCGCCACCGAGGTCGATTCGCTGGAGATCCTGCTGTCGCTGGTGCAGACCGGTGCTTTCGTGGCGACGCAGTCGCACCAGGTGCTCGAACGCGCGCGGCTGCTGGGCATCGACCGGCTTCACACGCGCGAGACGATCTGGCGCTTTCGCGGCGGCGTGGCCGTGCGCCGCGCGCACGTGCGCGCACCGGCCATCGAGCTGTTCCGCGACGAGATGCGCCTGCAGCTTGCCCGTGCGCCGGCCGATGGGCCATAACCTGCGGGAATGGCCCATGAAAACATGCCAATAGACGGGCTGCCGGCCACTGCCTATGGTGGCGGCCATGACATCGAGCCCTGACACCATCCGCATGCTGCTGCCCTACGTGGAGGGCGGCGGCAGCGACCAGCGCGCACGCCTGACCGCGCGCTATCTCGGCAAGTACCTCGGCTGCGAAGTGGTGGTGGAAAACTGCCCTGGCGCCGTCACCGGCCACCAGGCCATCGCCGATGCCGCGCCCGACGGCCGCACGCTCGGCATGATCACTGGCGAGATCGGCATGATGCACTGGCACGACGACGTGACCGCGCTCACGCCGGCCGACTACACCGCGCTGGCCGTGCCCTTCGTCGAATCGTCGGCCGTGATCGTGCGGGCCGACGCGCCCTGGCCCGACCTGCCCGCCTTCCTGGAGCACTGCCGCACGTACCGCATCGCCGGCTCGGGCGGGCCCGACTTCAGCGTCTGGAAGTTCTCGCTGCTGGGCCTGCTGCATGCCGCCGGCATCGCCATCGACCGCGTCGACTGGCTGGAGACCTACAGCGGCGAGCAGGGCCTGGCCAATGTGATCGAAGGCCGCGCCGCCGTGGCGCCCATCACCATGACCGACGCGCGCGGTCCGCTGCGGGCGGGCACCGTGCGCGCGCTCGCCACCATGGAAGACGTGCGGCACACCACCTTCACCGACGTGCCCACCGTGGCCGAGGCCGCGGGCGTGCCCTGGGCCGTGGCCCACTGGCGCGGCGTGGTGGCGCCGCGCGGACTCTCGCCCGAGCTCACCCGCCGGTTCACCGACGCGCTGGCGCGCGTGCGCGACGACGCCGCCTTCACCGCCGAAGCCGCCGCCAACTCGTTCACGCTGCGCTGGCGCCTGGGCGAGGACTTCGCCAGCTACATGCGCGAGGACGACGAGCAGTTCGGCCGGATCATCCGCCTGCTGGGCGCCACCGCGGGCAGCGCCGCCGGCCTGTATTGAGCGGCGCGGCATCGCCCGCCGCCGATCCCGCTTTCCAACAACGACAACGGAGACACGCCATGACACGCACGCACCGGGGCCCACGGGCCCGGCGATTCATCACGCACGCCCTCGCCCTGGCGGCCACGCTGGCCGCGATGTCGGCCTTGCCGGCCGCGGCGCAGTCAGGCTATCCCTCCAAGCCGGTGCGCATCATCGTGCCGATCGCCGCCGGCAGCGTCACCGATGTGGTGCTGCGCGCCGCGCAGCCCGCGCTGTCGCAGCAGCTGGGGCAGCCGGTTGTCATCGACAACCGGCCCGGCGCCAGCGGCATCGTGGGCGCCGAGGCCTGCGCCAAGGCGGCGCCGGACGGCTACACCGTGTGCGCCATCTACCACGCCACCACCTCGTTCAACCCGTTCCTCTTCGACAAGCTGCCCTACGACGCCGACAAGGATTTCGTGCCCGTCACGCGGCTGTTCTTCGTCACCGAAGGCCTGGTCGTGCCCGCGTCGTTGCCGGTGCAGACGGCGGCCGAGCTGCGCACTTTCGCGCAGCGCAATCCGGAGAAGGTCAACTTCGGCACCCTCGGCGAGGGCTCGATGCAGGAGCTGATGGTGGTCTGGCTCAACCGCGAATGGAAGACCCGCATCGTCGGCGTGCCCTACAAGGGCGGCGGCCCCATCGCCACCGCCATCGCGGGCGGCGAGATCCAGATGGCGCAGATGGGCCTGGGCAACTTCATCGGTCCGATCCAGGCCGGCCAGGTGCGCCCCATCGCGCTGGCCGCCAGCCGCCGCTCGGCCGCTCTGCCGCAGGTGCCCACGCTCGAAGAGGCGGGCCTGGGCGGCTTCCCGAGCCGGCCGTGGTGGGGCATTGCCGTGCCCGCAGGCACGCCGGCGGCCATCGTCGCGCGGCTGCACCAGGATCTGAGCACGGTCTTCGGCGATGCCCGCATGACCGAGGCCATGCAGTCGCGCCATGTCGAGCCCGCCCTCACCACGCAAGCCGAGTTCGCCGCCTTCCTGCGCCGGGACCGCGAGGCCGCTGGCTCGCTGGTGCGGCTGGCGCGCGAGCCCGCACCACGCTGATCGCCGCTTTTTCATGCCACGCACGCTCGACCGCCTGTTCAACCTCGACGACGTGGCGCGGGCCGCGCGCCGGCTGCTGCCCCGGCCGGTGGCCGATTTCTACGCCGGCGCCGCCGAGGACGAGCGCACACTGGCCTACAACCGGCAGGCGTTCGACGCGCTGCGGCTGCGCCCGCGCATGCTCACCGGTGTGACCGCGCCCTCGCTCGAGGCGCGCATCCTGGGCCGGCCTTCGGCGCTACCGATCGTGGTGGCGCCCATGGGCGCCGTCGGCTTCGGGCGGCGCGGTGGCGATCTCGAGCTCGCGCGCGCGGCGGCAGAGGCCGGCATCGTGTCCGTGCTGTCGGCGGTGGCGACCGCATCGATCGAATCGGTGGCCGCGGCCGCCGGTGCGCACGGCCGCCGCTGGTTCCAGGTCTATCCGCTGCGCGAGCGGGCGCTGATGGACGGGCTGCTCGAGCGTGCGGCGCAGGCTGGCTGCGAGGCCCTGGTGCTGACCGTGGACGTGCCCGAAGGCGGCAAGCGCGAGCGTGACCTGCGCAATGACTTCACCATGCCGTTCCGCTTCACGCCGCGCAATGTGGCCGCGTTCGCAGCGCGGCCGGCGTGGGCGCTGGACATGCTGCGGCGCGGCGTGCCGCAACTGGAGAACCTGGCGCCCGCTTCCGAGGCGGCCACCGTGCGGCGCTCAGGCGCGGCGTCGGTGGGCGCGGGCTTCGATGCCGCCTTCGACTGGACCGCACTCGACGCGCTGCGCCGCCGCTGGCGCGGCCCGCTGCTGGTCAAGGGCATCCTGCGCGCCGACGATGCGCAACGCGCGCAGCAGGCCGGCGTCGACGGCCTCGTGGTCTCCAACCACGGCGGACGCCAGCTCGATGGCGCTCTGCCGCCGCTGCACGCCCTGGCAGGCATCCGCGCCGCCGTCGGGCCATCGATGGACCTGCTGCTGGACGGCGGCGTGCGGCGCGGCACCGACATCGCCAAGGCCATCGCCCTGGGCGCCACGGCGGTCATGGTGGGCCGACCGCTGCTGGCCGGCGTGTGCGTGGGCGGCGCGGCGGGCGCGGCGCATGTGCTGTCGCTGCTGGCCGACGAGCTGCGCCGCACCCTGGTGCTGTGCGGCGCGGCCGACCTGTCGCAGGTGACCGGCGACCTGGTGACGCACGCGCACGCCTGACGAGCGCCTCCGGCAGCCGGTCGAGCCGGATTCACGGACGCCCCAGCCGGATCGGGCCGCCGCGACTGTTCGCATCCACCGGGGCCCCGCCACGCGTCACCACCATCCGCCCGTTGTCGGCCAGACGCTGGGCCACTTCGCGGATCTGCGGCATGTGGTGGTGCCAGGCACCGCCATCCGGCGCGAGCGCGCGTGCGACCTCCGATGGGCAGATCGTCGCACCGGCCCGGCGCTGCGCCAGCAGGCCGAAGATGGTGTGCTCGATGGTGCTGGCGTTCATGTGAAGCGCCGGCTGACGTGGCGCGAGCCCGGCAAACCGAAGCGCCACGGCAGGTCGGCCGCCTTCGAGATGCCGATGCGCACGCCCACCACCACGTCGTGCACTTCGCACGACGGCCGCAGCTCGAAGGGAGGCTCGTCCAGCGCCAGCCCGTCCAGCGCGCGCGTGATGCCCAGCGCCTGGCCCACGCGGCCCGGGCCTGAACACAGAAGACGCACATCGTCCACCCCGCGCCGGGCCCGCATCACATCCAGTCCCGTGGTGGGCTCCATCGCCCGGATCAACACCCCGGCGCCGTGGCCGGCCGGGCGGCAGACGAAGTTCAGGCACCAGTGGATGCCGTACGAGCGGTAGACATAGGCATGCCCGGCCGGCCCGAACATCGACGCGTTGCGCGCGGTGGGCCCGCCGTGGCTGTGCGAGGCCGGGTCGTCCATGTCGTAGGCCTCGGTCTCGACGATGCGCCCGCCGACGCCATCAACGCGCAACTCCACTCCAATGAGCGCGCGCGCCACTTCGGGCGACGGCGCATCGAAATCGATCGCGGCAAGCATCTTCATGCGCCGATTGTCCGTGCGCGCGTGCCACCTACAGGCACGCGGGGCTTTGACTGCTACCTCCTCCCGGCGCATCACTCGAGGATGAGACCCGACATTCATTCGCGGGACGAACCATGAAGTACGGCAGCCTTCTTTTCTCGGCCCTCATCGGCGCGGTGGCCAGCGCGCGTTCGATGACGCCCATGGCCAGCATCGCCGCAGCGCGTTTGCTGGGCCATCGCACGCCAGGACGGCTGGCGCTGCTGGACCGCCCGCTGTTCAGGGCTGGCGCGCTGGCGTTGGGTGCAGGCGAGCTGTTCGGCGACAAGATGAAAACGGCGCCGGACCGCACGGTGGCGCTCGGCCTGATCGCGCGGGTGATGAGCGCGGGCATCGCGGGGGCCGCCCTCGCGCCTCGCGGTCACGAGAAGGAAGGCGCCACCGTGGCGGTGGCCACCGCCGTACCGCTGGCCTACGTGACCCTGGCCGGCCGCAAACGAGCGATGGACGATCTGGGCCAGACCCGAAGCGGCCTGATCGAGGACGCGCTGGTGGTGGCCGCCGGGGTCGCCATCGTGGCGCTGGCTGTCAGGCCGAAGAATCACAAGTACAAGTGACGTCCGGCTGGCAGCCGGCGGGGCCATCGGACATCGGTGCCGCCTTCCGCGGGCGTCACGCCAGACTCACTCTCCCAAAGCCTCCCGGATCGCCCCGCGCAGCCAAGCGTTCGCTGCATCCTTGTGCAGCCGCTGGTGCCAGAACTGGTGCACCTCCACCTCGGGCGCCTTCACCGGCGATTCCACCGCGCGGATGTTGCCGTGCGCCTCGAAGAATTCGGCCAGATCCGAAGGCACGGTGGCGATCACGTCCGATGTCGCGACGATGGTCAGCAGGCTCATGAAGTGCGACAGCTCCAGCACCACGCGGCGCTGGAGCTGGCGGGTCTGCATGAAGCTCTCGAACAGGTGCTCGCGGCCTTCGGGCCACACCACGGCGTGCGGCGCGTCGAGGTACTGGCGCTGCGTCATGCGTGCGCCGATGACGGGGTGGTCGCGCCGCACCACGCACACATAGCGGTGCTTGAACAGGCGCTGCTGGTAGAAGCCGGTCTTCTGCAGATCGGGGAAATAACCCAGCGCCACATCGGCCGCGCCGCTGGCCAGCGCTTCGGCCGCGGCGTGGCGCGGCATCGACACGGTGCGGATGCGAACGCCCGGCGCCTGCACGCGCAAGAGCGCCAGCAGGCGCGGCAGCAGGATGACCTCGGCGATGTCGGGCGCGATGAGCTGGAACGACTGCTCCGACGTGGCGGGGTCGAACGCGGCCGACTGCAGGATCTCTTCCTTGACCACACCGATCACTCGGCGCACCGGCGTGGCCAGTTCGGCCGCGCGCGGCGTGGGACGCATCTCGGCGCCGGTCTTGACGAACAGCGGGTCGTTGAAAAGCCGGCGCAACCGCGCCAGTGCTGCGCTGGTGGCCGGCTGCGACAGGCCCAGCGCTTCGGCTGCGCGGGTCACGCTGCGATGCTGCGACAGCGCGTCGAACACCACGAGCAGGTTGAGATCGACGTCAGCCATATCCATGCCGTGGATTCTATCTATCCACGGCATTGGATTGATGGATATCAAGGCGCTGCCTAGACTGCCCTCCCAACGACGACAGACAACCCGACCGGCCCTGACGCCGGCACCGCCCGGAGACACTCCCCATGCCCTGCACCTGCGGCATCGACACGCATTCGCACGTGGTGCCCGAACATTTCCCGCACTACCTGGGCAGCGCCATGCCGGCCGACTGGCCGCAGATGGCCGCCGGCGCCGATGCCTGCCACCGCAACGTGATGATTGCAGGCAAGAACTACCGCACCGTCTCCGACAAGTGCTGGACGACGACGCGCCGCCTGGCCGACCTGCCGGCCATGGGGCTCGACCTGCAGGCGATATCGCCCATGCCCGAGCTGCTGTCGTACTGGATGCCGGCCGAGGCCGGGCGCCAGCTCACGCGCTGGCTCAATGGGCAGATCGCCGCGATGGTGGCCGAATCCGGCGGTCATCTCATCGGCCTGGGTGCGGTGCCGCTGCAGGACATCGACCTGGCCATCGCCGAGCTGCGCGAGCTGATGGCCCAGCCCGGCTTCGCAGGCGTGGAAATCGGCAGCAACGTGAACGGCCGCGCCATCGGCGCGCCCGAATTCGATCCGTTCTTCGAAGCCTGCGAGGCGCTGGGCGCGGCCGTGTTCGTGCACGCGCTGCGGCCGGCCGGCATGGACCGCCTGGTGGGCCATGCGCAGCTGCAGCAGGTGCTGGCCTATCCCGGCGACGTGGGCCTGGCCGCGGCATCGGTGATCACGGGCGGGCTGATCGCCCGCCGGCCCGGCCTGCGCATCGCGTTCAGCCATGGCGGCGGCACGCTGGCCTCGCTGCTGCCGCGCCTGCAGCAGGGCTGGCACGTGTTTCCCGCGCTGCGCGAGAGCATCGCCACGGCGCCGGCCGAGCAGGCGCGCCAGCTGTTCTACGACACGCTGGTGTTCGATGACGCCACGCTGCGCCACCTGGCGGCCACCTTCGGCGACACGCAGCTGATGGTTGGCACCGACTACCCCTTCAACTTCCACGACGCCACGCCCGTGGCGCGCATCGCGCAGGCCGGCTTCGCGGCCGAGGCGGCCGACCGGCTGCTGCGCGGCAACGCGGCGCGATTCCTCGATCGCGCCGAACTCACGGAACCCATCGCATGACCACCCACCCATCGCCCTACCTGCTGCAGTCGCTGCGCAGCGTCGAGATCGAATTGCCCGACGTGGCAGCGGCCGAAGCTTTCTTCACCGACACCTGGCACTTGGCCGTGGCCGCGCGCGCGGGTGACACCGTCTACCTGCGCGGCACCGGCGCCGACCATCACCTGATCTCGCTGGCGCCCGCCGCCACGCCCGCGCTGCGCGCCATCACCTTCCGCGCCGCCAGCACCGACGCGCTGGACGAGCTGGCCCGGCGTGCCGTGGCGAACGGCGGCACGCTGCTGTCGGCACGCGCTCCGGTGCATGAGCCCGGCGGTGGCCAGGCCGTCACGGTGCGCGATCCGCAGGGCCGCGTGCTGCGCTTCGTGGCGGGCGATGCGCGCCACGCCGACACGGCCGACCAGAGCGATCGCCCGTCGCGCCTGGCGCACGCCGTGCTCAACAGCCACGACGTGGCCGCCGCGCAGCCGTTCTACGAAGCGCTGGGCCTGCGGCTGTCGGACCGCACGCGCATCATGGCCTTCATCCGCATTCCGCAGCCGGGCCCGGGCGACCACCACAGCATCGCGCTGGCCGACGCCGACAACGACTGCCTCAACCACATCGCCTTCGTGATGCCCGACGTGGATTCGGTGATGCGCGGTGGTGGACGCATGCGCGACGCGGGCCATCCGATCGAATGGGGCCCGGGCCGCCACGGGCCCGGCGACAACGCCTTCAACTACTTCATCGGCCCGGCCGGCGTGGTCATCGAATACACGGCCGAGGTCGAGCAGATCGACGACAGCTACGAAGTCGGCGGCCCCACCGACTGGACCTGGCCGCCCGGCCGCATCGACCACTGGGGCATCTCGGCCCCTCCTACCGCGCGCCTGAAAGAAGCGCAGCGGCGCATCGGCTTCATCACTTCCACGGAGAACGCATCTTGAAATTCGTCACCTACCGCAACGCCGGTGTCGCACGCCTGGCCGTGCTCGATGGCGAGCAGGCGATCGACCTCGCCCACGCCCAGCCGCAGATCGACGCCGACCCGCTGCGCGCGCTGGAAAGCGGTGCCGACCTGCTGGCCGCCGCGCGCGCGGCCCTCGCCTCCGATGCGAAGCGCCTGCCGCTGGCCGGGCTGCAACTGGCCGCGCCCGTGCCGCGCCCCAACAAGATCGTCTGCCTGGGCCTGAACTACTTCGACCACGCCAAGGAAGGTGGCCGCGACAAGCCCGAGTACCCGTGGTTCTTCTACCGCGGCTCCAGCTCGCTGATCGCGCACGGCGAAGCCGGCGTGTTGCCGCGCGTGTCCGAGCGCTTCGACTACGAGGCTGAACTGGCCGTGGTGATCGGCAAGCGCGCGCGCCACCTCTCGCAAGCCGATGCGCTGTCGTGCGTGTTCGGCTACAGCTGCTTCAACGACATGTCGGTGCGCGACTACCAGAAGAAGACGCCGCAATGGACCATCGGCAAGAACTTCGATGCCACGGGCGGCTTCGGCCCCGTGCTGGTGACGGCCGATGAACTGCCGGCCGGCGCGGCGGGCCTGCGCATCCAGAGCCGCCTGAACGGCCAGGTGATGCAGGACGCCAACACCACCGACATGATCTGGGGCGTGGCCGAAACCATCGCGCTGCTCACCGAATGCATGACGCTGGAGCCCGGCGACGTGATCGCCATGGGCACGCCCGCCGGCGTGGGCCAGGCCCGCACGCCGCCGGTGTGGATGAAGGCCGGCGACACGGTCGAGATCGAGATCGAGCGCGTGGGCCTGCTGTCCAACCCGATCCGCGCCGAGGGTTGAGTGTGACTATGACGCATGCGATGGCCGCGACGAGCACCGCCGGGCCGCCCCAAGGTGCGAGCGCCCCCTCGGGGGGCAGCGACGGACACGCAGTGCCGAGCGTGGGGGCCCCCATTGTCGACGTCGCCATCGTTGGGTTTGGCCCGTGCGGCGCGGTGGCCGCCGGTCTGCTCGGCGGCATGGGCCTGCGCGTCTGGGCGTGCGACAGGGCCACCGAGATCTACGACAAGCCGCGCGCCTTCGCGCTCGACCACGAAATCATGCGCGTGTTCCAGCAGCTGGGCGTGCACGAGCGCGTGCTGGAGCGGGCCGAACCCTTCACGCCCTCGGAGTTCGTGGGTGTCGACGGGCAGCTGATCAAGCGCTTCGCCACGGCCGATCCGCCGTTTCCGCAGGCCTTTCCGCCCGCGCTGGTGTTCAACCAGCCGCACTGCGAGCGCGTGCTGCGCGACCACGTGGCCAGCCTGCCGAATGTGCAGGTGGCCCTGGGCTGCGAGTTGCTGTCGGTGCTGCAGGACGAAACCGCCGCCACGCTGCACGTGCGCCACGCGGGGGGCCGCGAAGAACAGGTGCGTGCGCGCTGGGTGATCGGCTGCGACGGTGCATCCAGCACGGTGCGCGCGCAGGCCGGCATCGCGCTCGACGATCTGGGGTTCGACCAGCCGTGGCTGGTGGTGGACGTGCTGGTGACGCCCGAGGGCGCGGCGCGGCTGCCGCAGGTGAGCATGCAGTTCTGCGAACCCGCGCGGCCCACCACCTTCCTCATCGGCCCGGGCAACCACCGGCGCTGGGAAATCTCGATCAACGAGGGCGAAGACCCCAAGGCCGTCGCCACGCCCGAGGGCACCTGGCGTCTGCTCTCGCGCTGGATCGGGCCCGAACACGCCACGCTGTGGCGGCAGGCCAGCTACCGGTTCCACGCCCTTGTCGCCGACAGATGGCGCGCGGGCCGCGTGTTCGTGGCCGGCGATGCGGCGCATCAGCAGCCACCCTTCCTGGGCCAGGGCATGTGCCAGGGCGTGCGCGATGTGGTCAATCTCACCTGGAAGCTCGAAGCCGTGCTGCGCGGGCGCGCCGGCGAGGCGCTGCTCGACACCTACGGCAGCGAACGCCGCGCCCACGTGGAGGCGCTCACCACGCGCATCAAGGCCATCGGCCAGTTGATCGGCGAGCGCGACATCGACAAGGCCCGCGCACGCGATGCGCACCTGCTGGCCGAGTGCGGCGGCGTGGTGCCGTCGATGCCACGCGCCGACGTGCAGCCGCCCATCGGGCCCGGCCTGCGCGCAGACGACGCGCCGGCCGGCACGCAGTTCCCGCAGCCCTGGCTGCAGACACCGCAGGGTCCGCAGCGTATGGACGACGTGATCGGCCGCGGCTGGCGCGTGGTGCTGGCGCCGGGGGTCGACGCCGAGTGGCAGGCGGCGGCGTCGCGGTTCGACGATGCGCGCTGCGTGGCGCTGGGCACGGCCGCATTCACGGAAACCGATGGCATCGCAGCCGCCTGGCTTCAACGCCATGGCGCGCAGGCCGCCATCGTGCGGCCCGACCACTACGTGTACGGCGTGGCCAGCACGCCCGAGCAACTGGATCAGCAACGACAGGCCCTGCGACAAGGGCTCACAACGACAGGAGACAAGCATGAACGACAACCACATGACACCCCTCAGCCGGCCTGAGCGCGCGCGCCGCGCCTTGCTGCAACTGGCGGCCGGCAGCGCGCTGCTGATCGCGCCGCTCGCCACGCTGGCGCAAGCCCCGGCCGCGTGGCCCGACAAGCCCGTGAAATGGGTGCTGTCGCAGCCGCCCGGATCGGGGCCCGACAACGTGGCGCGTCTTCTGTCCGATCCGCTGGGCAAGAGCCTGGGCCAGCCCATCGTCATCGACAACAAGCCCGGCGGCCAGAACGTGATCGGTGCGCAGACGGCGGCGCGCTCGGCGCCCGATGGCGCGACCTTCTACTTCGCCACCACGGCCGCGCTGGTGACCAACAGCTTTCTGTTCAAGACGCTGCCCTACGACCCGCAAAAGGACTTCGTGCCTGTGGCCTTCATCGGCAAGAGCCCGTTCGCGGTACTGGTGAAGGCCGAGTCGCCCATCACGTCGATGCAGGACCTGATCGCGAAGTCCAAGGCCGATCCAGGCAAGCTGTCGCTGGCCAACGAAGGCCCGCGCACGTTCGGCGGCATCATCGCGCGCCTCATCAACGCGCGGTCCCAGGCCCGCGCCAACCTCGTCGCCTACAGCTCGGTGGGCGTGGCGGTGCAGGACGTGCTGGGCGGGCATTCCGATGCCGTCGTGGCCGATCTGGCCTCCACCGCGCAACTGGTGCGACAGGGCCGCCTGCGCCTGCTGGCCGTGACCACGGCGCAGCGCATCCCGGCGTGGCAGCAGGTGCCGGCACTGGCCGAGCTGCTGCCCGGCTTCGACATGAGCGGCTGGTTCGCCGTGGTGGCGCCCACAGGCACGCCGCAGCCGGCCATCGCGCGGCTGCACCGCGAGATCAATGCGCTGCTGGCCGACCCGGCCATCGCCGAGCGCATCCTGACCATCGGCCCCATCGCCGAGCCCCTGCCCTCGCCCGAGGCGGTGGGCGCGTTCCTGGCTGCCGAGCGCCGGCGCTGGGCCGACGCCGCCAACGAGATCGGACTGCTGCCCGAGTAAGCGCAGGCGGCCCCCGCGCCGCGCCAGCCACGGCAGGAACCGAGCAGTACCGATCCCGCAGAGACAACACGCACCCCGTGCAACACAAGAGGAGACAGACATGCAGACGATCCATCTTTCCCCCGCCGGCGCCCTGTCGCGCCGCCGCCTGCTGGGCGCCTTGCCGCCGCTGGCGCTGCTGGCCAGCGCCGCCCCATCCTTCGCCCAGGCCGCCTGGCCGCAGCGCCCGGTGAAATTCATCGTGCCCAATGCGCCGGGCAGCTCGGTCGACACCATCTCTCGCTTTCTCGGCAACGCGATGGCGCAGACGCTGCCGCAGCCCGTGGTGGTGGACAACAAGGCGGGCGCTGCCGGCGCGCTCGGCACCGAAGTGGGCCGTACGGCGCCGCCCGATGGCTACACGCTCATCATCGCCAGCAGCAGCTCGATCACCATCGCGCCGCTCTTGCAGAAGGCCGTGCCGTACGACCCGCTCAAGGACTTCGACTTCGTCTCGATGATCGCGCTGCTGCCCAACGTGCTGGTGGTCAACCCGGCGCTGCCGGTGCGCAACGTGACCGAACTCGTCGCCTACGCCAAGTCGAAGGGCAACAAGAGCAACATGGCGTCGGCCGGCGTGGGCTCCACCAGCCACCTGGCCGGCGTGGCGCTGCAGGTGGCCGGCGGCTTCGAGTCGCTGCACGTTCCCTACAAGGGCGGCGCGCAGGGCGTTGCGTCTGTCGTCTCGGGCGAGACCGACTGGGTGCTCACTCCCGCACCCGCCGCCATGGGCCTGGTGCAACAGGGACGGCTGCGGCTACTGGGCCACAGCATGTCGACCGAGGCCCGGCCGCTGGGCGACGTGCCCGCCATCGCGCAAACCCTGCCGGGCTTCGAGTTCGTCGGCTGGATCGGCCTGATGGCGCCCAAGGGCGTGCCCGCGGCGGCTGGCGACACACTGCGCCGCGCCATGGCACAGGCGCTGCAACAGCCGGAACTGCGCAAGTCGTTCGACAGCAACGGCGCGGTGCCGACCACCTCGACACCAGCGGAGTTCCGCGCGTTCCTGGTCAAGGACATCGAACAGCACAAGAAGGCGATCGAGGTGGCGGGCGTCAAGCCCGAATGAGCGTCGCAGGCAACTCCCGCATCTGCGGGAGCGCTCAGGCGCACCACGCCAGCACAGCCTGCGCGAGTGCGGTGCCGTGCAGCAGCACCCACGCCGAACTGACGGCCAGCGCCGCGCCGGCCAGGCGCACGCCCCAGGCGCCGGCCGCTGCCCGCGTGCCGTCTGTCGCCGAAGGATTGGCCGTGAGCCCCGCCGCGCGCGCGCCGGGCTTCACGCGCCAGGCCGCCAGGCGCAGCCACAGCCACGGCCCGGCCACCAGCGTCAGCCCGCTGCCCAGCGCGAACAAGCCCATGACCAACGCGCCGCCCAGCGGATCGCCCGCCAGCGCGGCCACCAGCAGCGCCGAATACAGCAGGCCGCAGGGCAGCAACGCCCACAGCGCGCCGATGATCAGCGGTGCGCCGGGCCGCGCGCCTGCACCGCGCACGCGGCTCCACACGCCGCGCGCGGTGTCGCCCAGCCACAGGGGCTGGCGGGCACGCACCAGCAGCACCAGGCCCAGCAGCAGCGCGGCCACATGAAGCAACGTCCAGAACGGGCGCAGCGCCGCCGTCTGCGTGCCCAGCCAGCCGATGCCCTGCACGGTGGCGGCGGCCACGGCGCCCAGCGCCGAGTAGCCCGCCAGCCGGCCCAGCTGGAAGCCCCACAGCGCGCGGCCGCGCGCGGCGCCGGGCGCGCGCAGGCCGGCTACGCCAGCGCAGGCCGCGCCGCACATCGCCAGGCAGTGCGGCCCGCCGGCCAGGCCCATGGCGAATGCGGTGACGGCGAGCGACGCGGTGATCATCAGAAGCGGCCGGTCAGATGATCCGGGAGAAGCGCGCCCGCGTGCGGTCGGCCTGCAGGTAGCGGTCGAACACCATGGCCACGGCGCGCACGAAGTACCAACCCAGCGGCGTCACCTGGATGCCGGTGGCGTCCAGCATCACGAGGCCCTGCGCCTGCAGGCCGGCCAGTTGCTCCATCTCGGCCGCAAAGTAGGCGCGGAACTCGATCAGCCAGGCCAGGTCGATCGATTCGAACTGCACCCGGCCCTGGCACATGATGGCCATGATCACGGCGCGCCGTACCAGGTCGTCGCGCGTGAGGGCCAGACCGCGCACCACCGGCAGGCGGCCCTGGTCGAGCAGGTCGTAGTACTCGGGCAGGGTCTTGGCGTTCTGGCTGTAGGTGGCGCCCACGCGGCCGATGGCCGACACGCCCAGCGCGATCAGGTCGCAGTCCGGCTGCGTGCTGTAGCCCTGGAAGTTGCGGTGCAGCCGGCCTTGCCGTTTCGCCACCGCAAGCGAGTCGTTGGGCAGCGCGAAGTGGTCCATACCGATGTAGACGTAGCCGGCCTGCTCGAACACGGCCAGCGCGCGCGCCAGCATGGCCACCTTGGCGCCGGCGGCCGGCAGCTCGGCCGTGGCGATGCGGCGCTGCGCCTTGAAGCGTTCGGGCAGGTGGGCATAGGCGTAGAGGGCGATGCGGTCGGGGCGCAGCTCGGTCACCTGCGCCAGCGTGCGCTCGAAGGATTCGGGCGTCTGCCGGGGCAGGCCGTAGATCAGATCGACGTTGATGGAATCGAAACCCTGGGCGCGCGAGGCCGCCACCAGGTCGAACACTTCCTGCGCGGGCTGGATGCGGTGTACGGCCTTCTGCACGGCGGCGTCGAAATCCTGCACGCCGAACGACAGGCGGTTGAATCCCAGTTCGGCCAGCACGGCCAGGCGCGCGGCATCCACCGTGCGCGGATCGACCTCGATGGAGAACTCGCCGCCGGGCGCCAGATTGAAGCTGCGGCGCAGCATGGCCATCAGCTGGCGCAGCTCGTCGTCGGCCAGGAAGGTGGGCGTGCCGCCGCCCAGGTGCAACTGCGTGACGGTCTGGCCCGCGCCCAGGTGCTGCACGTGCAGATCGACCTCGCGCGAGAGGTATCGCAGGTATTCGGCGGCGCGTTCGGGATGGCGGGTGACGATCTTGTTGCAGGCGCAGTAGTAGCACAGCGATTCGCAGAACGGCACGTGTACGTAGAGCGAGAGCGGCAGCCTGGCGGCTGCGGCACCCGTGCGGCGCTGGGCCAGTGCGCCCTCCAGGTCGGCCACGCCGAACGCCTCGACGAAGCGGTCGGCGGTGGGATAGGACGTGTAGCGCGGGCCCGAGACGTCGTAGCGGGTGAGCAGATCGGGGGTGACGGCGTGCATGGGACGGCTTTTTGGGGGTATGGTGCGACTGTGCCCGTGCAGGACGGCCGGCTTCTTGACATGGATCAAACCGCCCGCCACCCCGTCGCCGCACAATTTGAGACATATCAGGAGAAATGCCATGTCGGATGCCACCGCGGATGCGGCCCAGCGAACCAGCGCGAAGACTGTCACCAGCCTTCACCCCCTGCCGGTCGCCACGCGCGTGAACGCCCAGGCCATCAAGGTCGCCTGCTCCAACTGCAACCTGCGCGAGCTGTGCATGCCCGTGGGGCTGGAGCAGCCCGAGATTGAAAAGCTCGACGAGCTGGTGGCCACGCGCCGCAAGATCAAGCGCGGCGGCAACCTGTTCCGCAACGGCGAGGCTTTCACCGCGCTCTACGCCATCCGCACGGGCTTCTTCGAGACCTGTGTGGCCACCGAGGACG
>JAGOCV010000289.1 GCA_017998575.1 Burkholderiaceae bacterium | reverse complement strand
CTGCGAAGCCGAGCTCATGTGCACCATGCGCTCGATCGCCTGAGGTGCGCGTGGCATGTCGATGATCCACCCGACGGCCATCGTCGATCCCGGTGCGCAACTCGACAGCACCGTCTCGGTGGGGCCCTACGCCGTGATCGGGCCGCACGTGCGCATCGGCGCCGGCACCACGGTCGGGCCGCATGCGGTGATCGAGGGCCATACGACGATCGGGCGTGACAACCGGATCTTCCAGTTTGTCTCGCTGGGCGCGATCAATCAGGACAAGAAGTACCAGGGTGAGCCTTGCGAGCTCGTGATCGGCGACCGCAACACCATCCGCGAATTCAGCACCTACCACATCGGCACCGTGCAGGGTGGAGGCGTCACGCGGCTTGGCAACGACAACTGGATGATGGCCTACACCCACCTGGCGCACGATTGCGTGGTGGGTGACAACACGATCTTTGCCAACAACGCGCAGATCGCCGGCCATGTGGTGGTGGGCGACTGGGTGATCCTGGGTGCCTACACCTGCGTGCACCAGTTCGTCCGCATCGGCGCGCATGGCATGACTGCCATGGGTTCGGTGCTGCTGGCCGACCAGCCGCCATTCGTGATGAGCGAAGGTCATCCGGCTGGCGCGCGCTCGATGAACTTCGAGGGCTTGCGTCGTCGCGGCTTCACGCCCGAGCGCATTGCTGCCGTCAAGGCCATGCACAAGGCGCTCTACCGAGACAACCTTACGGTCGAGCAGGCACGGGAGCGCATCGCGGCGTTGCCGTCCCAATTCGAGGGCAGCGCCGCCGACGTGTCACTCATGCTGGAATTCCTCGACGGCCTGACGGCGCATCGAGGCATCGTCAGGTAAGCGCCATGCACCAGGATCCGGCTTTCGCCCTGGTCGCCGGCGAAGCGTCGGGCGACCTGCTGGCAGGCCTGCTGCTGCAGGGCCTGCGCCAGCGCTGGCCCGATCTGCGCGCAGCCGGCATCGGCGGCGGCGCGATGGTCCGCGAGGGGTTCGATGCCCGGTGGCCCAGCGACAAGCTGGCAGTGCGCGGCTACGTCGAGGTGCTGCGCCACTACCGCGAGATCGTCGGTATCCGCAGGCAACTGGGCGAGCGCCTGCTGGCCGAGCCGCCGTCTGCCTTCATCGGTGTCGATGCGCCGGACTTCAATCTGCAGCTCGAGGCCACGCTGCGCGCGGCGGGCATTCCGGCCATCCACTTCGTGTGCCCTTCGATCTGGGCCTGGCGGCCCGAGCGCATCGATGCGATCCGGGCAAGTTGCGATCACGTGCTGTGCCTGTTTCCGTTCGAGCCTGAACTGCTTGCACGCGCCGGTGTGCCGGCCACTTATGTCGGCCATCCGCTCGCACAGGTGATCCCGATGGAGCCGGATCGCGCAGCCGCGCGCACCGCACTTGGCCTGCCGCGCGATGTGCCGGTCGTTGCATTGCTGCCGGGCAGCCGCGCGTCGGAAATCCAGTACCTCGGCCAGCGCTTCCTGGCCGCCGCCGCCCGGATCGCGCAGGCCGATGCCGGGGTGCGCTTCGTGCTGCCGGCGGTTCCGGCGATGCACGCGCGGGTTGAGGCCATGGCGCGTTCTGCAGGCCTGGGCGAGCGGCTGCTGGTGACCCAGGGGCAATCGCATGCGGCGCTGGCCGCCTGCGACGTGACGTTGATCGCCAGCGGCACGGCCACACTCGAGGCCGCGCTCTTCAAGCGGCCCATGGTGATCGCCTACAACATGAACTGGATATCGTGGGCGATCATGCGGCGCAAGAAGCTGCAACCGTGGGTCGGACTTCCCAACATCCTGTGCCAGGACTTCGTCGTGCCCGAACTGCTCCAGGATGCGGCCACGCCCGAGGCCATGGCGCGTGGCGTGCTGCAGTGGCTGGGCGACCCCGCCGGTGCACGCCGCGTGGAGCACCGTTTTGCCGAGCTGCATGAGACACTACGGCGCGACACCGCGCAACTCGCCGCCCATGCGATCCAGAACGTTCTTGAAGGCTAAACAGACCGCGCTGGTCTGGGACGTGCCCGGCCTCGTGGCTGGCGTGGATGAAGCCGGCCGCGGGCCGCTTGCCGGGCCGGTGGTGGCGGCCGCGGTCATTCTCGACGACCTGAGGCCGATCAGGGGGCTTGCCGATTCCAAGGTGCTGTCGCCCGCACGGCGCGAGCGGCTCTACGACGAGATCCAGGACAAGGCGCTGTGCTGCTGCGTCGGCGAAGCCAGTGTCCAGGAGATCGATCAGGTCAACATCCTGCAGGCCACCATGCTCGCCATGCAGCGCGCGGTGGTGGGCCTGCGGCTCAAGCCGGTCAAAGTGCTGATAGACGGCAATCGCCTGCCCACGCTGGACGTGCTCGCCGAGGCGGTCGTCGGCGGCGACGCGCGGGTACAGGCCATCTCGGCGGCGTCGATCATCGCCAAGGTGCACCGCGACCGCCTTTGCCTGCAGATGCATGAGCGCTGGCCGCACTACGGTTTCGACACCCACAAGGGCTACGGCACCGAAGCGCACATCCGCGCGTTGCGGGAGCACGGCGCCTGCGAGGCGCATCGCCGCAGCTTCTCGCCGGTGAGCGGTGTGCTCGGCATGCAGGGCGGGATCGCCGTCGGCGGAGTGGCGGCATGACCGCTTCACACCCCGCCGTCCAGCACATCACCTCGCGCGATAATCCCTGGCTCAAGGATCTGCGCAAGCTGGCGCAGGACAACGCTGCCGCGCGCCGGTCCGGCCGCGTCTGGGTCGAGGGAGATCATCTCTGTCGTGCCGCTTTGGCGCGCGGGCGGCAACCGGTCGAAGCCGTTTTCGCCGAATCGGCCTGGCCGCAGGCGCCTGGCGAGTGGTGGCAGGGCGCCGCCCGTGTCGTGGTGCTGCCCGATACGCTGTTCGCGGCCATCAGCACGCTCGAATCCCCGGCGCGCATGGGCTTCGTGCTCGCGTTGCCCCAGGAGACCGTACCCGAGCCGGGCGCAGCCAGCGTCGTGCTCGATCGCGTGCAGGATGCGGGCAATGTCGGCTCGATCCTGCGCAGTGCCGCGGCCTTCGGTTTCCCGCAGGTGCTCGCATTGAAGGGCTGCGCCGCGCTGTGGTCGGCCAAGGTGCTGCGAGCCGGCATGGGCGCACACTTCGGCCTGCACCTCGTCGAGGGTCTGGACGAATCCGCACTCGATGCCTTGCAAGTGCCGCTGGTGGTCACCAGTTCGCATCGCGGCCAATGGCTGCACGCTGTGCCACCGGCCTGGCCGTGTGCCTGGGTGCTGGGGCACGAGGGGCAGGGTGTGCGTACGTCGATCGAGATGCGCGCATCAGCTGCCGTCCGCATTGCCCAGCCGGGCGGCGAGGAGTCGCTGAACGTGGCTGCGGCCGCAGCCATTTGCCTGCACGCAAGCGCCACAGCACGCCTGTCTTGAGCCCTTGCACCGGCAGAGTGCAGGTGCGGGCTCGCGCTATAATCTCGCGGTTTACCTGCCAACGCCTAGCCTAGCGCTGTTCTTCCCGAACTACCTCTCCAAGACGTACCCTTTTCAACGTGAAGCTGGCCGCGCGCCAGGCACATTGCAACAGGGCTGGCGCTGGGCGAATCCAACTACTGGAGTTACCCCGTGCTTCCCGTCTCGCCCCTGGCCATCCTCGCCCTCGCAGACGGCACGGTCTTTTCCGGCACTTCGATCGGAGCCACCGGCTCCACGACCGGTGAGGTGGTGTTCAACACTGCCATCACCGGTTACCAGGAAATCCTCACCGACCCGAGCTACTGCCAGCAGATCGTCACCCTGACGTATCCGCACATCGGCAACTACGGCATCAATGAGGAAGACGTCGAAGCCAGCAAAGTCCATGCCGCCGGCCTGATCATCAAGGACTTGCCCCTTCTGGCATCCAACTTCCGCGCCACGCTCACGCTCACGCAATACCTGCAGCGCGAGAAGACGGTGGCCATCGCCGGCATCGACACGCGCAAGCTCACCCGCCACCTGCGCACGCATGGCGCGCAGAACGGATGCATCGTCGGTCTGCCGCCCGGCGAGGCGGTCACGCCGGCTGCCATCGAGCGCGCCGTGGCGGCCGCCAAGAGTGCGCCCAGCATGTCCGGGCTCGACCTCGCCAAGGTGGTTTCTGTCACCGCACCCTACGAGTGGACCGAAACCGAATGGGCGCTCGGCGAAGGCTACGGAGCGCAGCTCAAGCCGCGCTTCCACGTCGTGGCACTGGACTTCGGCGTCAAGCGCAACATCCTGCGTATGCTCGCCAGCCGCGGCTGCCGCATCACGGTGATGCCCGCGCAGACACCCGCCGCCAAAGTGCGCGAGCTGAACCCCGACGGCGTGTTCCTGGCCAACGGTCCGGGCGATCCGGAGCCCTGCGACTACGCGATCGCATCGTCGCGCGAGCTGATCGAAGCGGGTATTCCCACCTTCGGCATCTGCCTGGGCCACCAGATCATGGCGCTGGCCTCCGGCGCGAAGACCTTCAAGATGAAGTTCGGCCACCACGGTGCCAACCATCCGGTGAAGGATCTCGACAACGGCCGCGTGTCCATCACCAGCCAGAACCACGGCTTCGCGGTGGACGAGAAGACCCTGCCAGCCAACCTGCGCCCCACGCACATCAGCCTGTTCGACGGCACGCTGCAGGGCCTGGCGCGCACCGACAAGCCGGCGTTCTGCTTCCAGGGCCATCCCGAGGCGTCGCCCGGCCCGCACGACATCAGCTATCTGTTCGACCGTTTCACCGCGCTCATGGAGCAGCACAAGAATGCCTAAGCGCACAGACATCAAGAGCATCCTCATCATCGGCGCCGGCCCGATCGTCATCGGCCAGGCCTGCGAGTTCGACTACTCCGGCGTGCAGGCCTGCAAGGCGCTGCGCGAAGAGGGCTACAAGGTCATACTGATCAACAGCAACCCCGCGACGATCATGACCGACCCGGCCACGGCCGACGTCACCTACATCGAGCCCATCACCTGGCAGACGGTCGAGAAGATCATCGCCAAGGAGAAGCCCGACGCGATCCTGCCCACCATGGGTGGACAGACGGCGCTCAACTGCGCCCTCGACCTGTGGCACAACGGCGTGCTCAACAAGTACAAGGTCGAGCTGATCGGCGCCACGCCCGAGGCCATCGACAAGGCCGAGGACCGCCAGAAGTTCAAGC
>JAGOCV010000288.1 GCA_017998575.1 Burkholderiaceae bacterium | reverse complement strand
GCGCGTGGCCGCGCGGCAGTGCCAGGCAGTACGGGTCGTCGATGGCGTGCACGCGCTCGGGCTGCAGCGCCGATTCGTCGCCGGGGCGGGCCACGCACAGGTCGATCTCGTCGTTGCGCAACGCATGCACCTGGCGCGACGAGATCATCTCGCGCGCCTGCACGCGCAGCCCCGGCTGCAGCGCCTTGAGCCGGGCGAGCAGGCCCGGCAGCACGGTGTGCGTGCTCGAAGGCACCAGGCCCAGCCGCAGTGTGGCGTGGGTGCCCGACTGAGCCTCGCGCGCGCGGCCGGCGGCCTGCTCGGCACGCGCCAGGATGGCGGTGGCGTCTTCGAGGAACGAAGCTCCCGCGGGCGTGAGGCGCACGCCGCGCGGCAGCCGCACCAGCAGCGGCACGCCAAGCTCTTCTTCCAGTTGCCGGATCTGCGCCGACAGCGGCGGCTGCGCGATGAAGAGCTTCTCGGCCGCGCGGCTGATGCTGCCCAGCCGGGCGACGGTGACGAACGATCGGAGATGCCGCAATTCCATGGCCATGGCCGGATTATCCATAGGCCAGTGGTATGGCACACATACGAAACGAATACTTGTCGTATGGATCGCCGGGCGACACACTGCGCCCCAACAGGAGACTCATGCACATGAAGGCATTGCGCAAGCTCGCGCCCGGACAGGGGCTGTCGCTCGAAGACGTCGCGCCGGTGCGCGCGCCCGCGCCGGGCGAGGTGGTGGTGGCCGTACGCGCCGTGGGCGTGTGCGGCACCGATCTGCACATCGACGAATGGACCGCCAGCTACCACTTCATGGCGCCGTCGCTGCCCGTGACGCTGGGCCATGAATTCAGCGGCGTGATCAGCGCCGTGGGCGAAGGCGTCGACGGGCTGGCCGTGGGCCAGCTGGTGAGCGCGCGGCCTTCGACCACCTGTGGCGTGTGCGCCGCCTGCGCGGCCGGCGAGCCCGACCGCTGCACCACGCGGCGCGGCATCGGCGTGGCGCGCGACGGGGCCTTCGCGGCCGAGGTCATCGTGCCCGCGCGCAACTGCATTCCCATTCCCGCGGGCGTCGACGCCGACGTGGCATCGATGGCCGAGCCGCTGTCGGTGAGCCACGAGGCCGTGCGCGTGGGGGGCGTCAAGCCCGGTGACCGCGTGCTGGTGCTCGGCCCCGGCAACATCGGCCAGGGCATCGCGCTGTTCGCCCGAGACGCCGGCGCGCGCCAGGTGGTGGTGGCCGGCTACGGCGACGATGCCCGCATGCAGGTGCTGCGCCGCATGGGCTTCACCGACCTGGTGGACTTCGCCGAGACCGGCGGTATCGAGGCCGGGCTGGCGCCGTATCTGGCCGTGGGCCGGTTCGACGTGGTGATCGAGGCCACGGGCGCTGCCGCCGTCATCGCACCGGCGCAGCGCGCGCTGGCCGTGCACGGCACGCTGGTGATCACCGGCATCCACGCGGCGCCGGTGCCGGTGGATCTGGTGGCGCTGGTACGCAATCATCAGTCGGTGCGCGGCTCGTACCGCGCGCCGGAGGCCAGCTGGAGCGGCGTGGTCGAATTCATGCGCACGCACCACGACACGCTGCGCCACATGGTCACGCACCGCGTGCCGCTGTCGCGCGCCTACGAGGCGTTCGCGCTGGCGCGCGACAAGACGGCCACCAAGGTGGTCGTGCAGCCGCAACTGGACGCCGTCGCCGGCACGGCCGGCTGACGCACGCCGCGCGCCCGCTTTCCTTTCTTCACCGATGCAACGACAACAGGAGACCGACATGCAACGACACACTGCCACCCGCCCTGCACGGGGCCGCCAGGCGCGCCGCCTGGCCCTGGCCGCCATCGCCGCCGGCACGTTCGCCGCGCTCGCGCCCGCGGCCTGGGCCCAGCCCGGCGATGCCTGGCCTTCGAAGCCCATCCGCATGGTGGTGGGTTACCCCGCCGGCTCGTCGCCCGACGTGCAGGCACGTCTTCTGGCCGAGCCGCTGTCGAGGGCCCTGGGCCAGCCGGTGGTGGTGGACAACAAGCCGGGCGCCAGCGGCAACATCGGCGCCGACCTGATCTCCAAGGCCGAAGACGGCCACACCATCGGCGTGGTGGGCAACGGACCGCTCACCAGCTCGAAGTTCCTCTACGAGAAGCTGCCCTACGACCCGCAGAAAGACTTCGCGCCGCTGGCGCTGATCGGCGCGTCGCCGCTGGCCTGGGTGGCGCCGGCCGATCTGGTCAAGGGCAGCGGCACCGAGTTCATCGCGCAGCAGAAGGCCGCGGGCGACCGCATCGCCTACGGCTCCACCGGGCCGGGCTCGGGCGGACACCTGGGGATGGAGCTGGTCAAGCAGGCCACGGGCCTGCAGGCGCTGCACGTGCCCTTCGCGGGCGGCCCGCAGATCCTCAATGGCCTTCTGGGCGGACAGTTGCAGATGACGCTGCTGCCCCTCTCCACCGTCCAGCCGCTGGTGCAGGCCGGCAAGCTCAAGGCCGTGGCCGTGAGCACGCAGGTGCGCAGCCCGCTCGCTCCCGATCTGCCGTCGTTGGCCGAGGTGGGCGTCAAGGGCGTGAACATCGAGGTGTGGAACGCGGTGATGGCGCCGGCCCGCATGGCGCCCGCGCACCAGGCGCGCCTGTCGGCCGAGCTCGGCCGCATCCTGCAATCGCCCGAGATCCAGAACAAGCTGATGGCCCAGGGCTGGCGCACCGGCGATGCCAGCCCCGGCGCGCTGCGCCAGCGCATCGCCAGCGACACGGCGATCTACCAGGGCATCATCGCGCGCCAGAACATCAAGCTCGACTGAGCTTCGACAGCGGGCGTGGCGCGCAGGGCGCTCATCAGCTCTGCGCGCTGTTGTCGAACGGGTGGTACTGGTAGAGCCAGGTTTCCGACAGTGTCTGCTCGCCCAGCCGCAGGTATAGGCGGACGTCCACCGGTTCCGTGCCCTGCGTGGTCAGGTCGAACTGGGCGCGCCAGTGGCCGGCGACGCCGTTCGGCACGGCTTCGGTGAACACGTAAGAGAAGCTGCCGCGCGAGGCCCACAGCACGGCCTCGGGCTTCACGCCGAAGGGCAGGCCGGCCAGGGTGCCGCCCGCGAACTCCACCATGAACTTGCGCACCCCGCGCGGGCGCGGCTGGCCCGGCTGGCCGCCGTTGCCCAGGCGCGTGGCCAGGCAGCGCGCGAGCTGGGCGGCGGGGTAGGGCTCGTCGGCCGACCAGTGCAGGCGGTAGCGCAGCGCATAGCTGCTGCCGGCGCGTGCGGGCTCCGCCGGCACCCACATGGCGACGATGTTGTCGTGGATCTCGTCGTCGGTCGGGATCTCGATGAGCTGCACCGTGCCCGCGCCCCACGAGCCCTGCGGCTCCACCCACAGGCTGGGGCGGCGCTCGTAGGCCACGCCGTCGAGGTAGTGGTCGAAGTTGCGGTCGCGCTGCATCAGCCCGAAGCCGCGCGGGCCGGTGTCGGCGAAGGCCGAGGCCGTGGTGCGCGGCGGATTGTTGAGCGGGCGCCAGATGTGCTCGTCCGCGCCCGTCCACATGAGCAGGCCGTCCGAATCGTGCACCTCGGGCCGCCAGTCCACCGCGCGGATCTTGGCCTTCTCGGAGAACCAGTACATCGAGCTGGCCGGCGCGATACCCAGCCTGAGCACGTCGCGCCGCAGGAAGAGCGACATCTCCACGTCGGTCGTCACGGCCCGGCCGCGCCGCATCGTGAAGCGGTAGGCGCCGGTGACGCTGGGGCCGTCGAGCAGCGCGTGGATCACGACGGCGTCGGGCTCAGCGGCCGTGGGCGGCTCGAACCAGAAGTGGGTGAAGTTGGGAAACTCTTCCGCCTTCTCCGGCTGCGCCACGTCGATGGCGATGCCGCGCGCCGACAGGCCGTACTGGTAGAGCTCGCCGATGGCGCGGAAGTACGACGCGCCGAGGAAGGCGCACCAGTCGTTGGTCTGCCAGGGCAGCTTCTGCGGGTCACCCTGGCGGTTTTCCTGGATGCGGAAGCCGGCGAAGCCCGAGCCGCGCGGCAGCTCGTGCGCGGGGCTGTCGGCGGGCATGGTGAACAGCGACTCGTCATAGACGATCTCGCGCGCCGTCGTGGTGGCGCCCGGCGCGGCGGCGGCCTCCAGCACATGCATGCGTACGGGTGCGCGGAAGAACGTGCCCAGGTGGAAGAACGTCACGGGGAAGGGCCCCGGCCCATCGGCGAACAGCGCGTGCCCGGGCCTGAAGGCGATCTTGCCGTGCGCGTCGTAGTCGATGCGGTCGAGCACGGCGGCGGGCAGCTCGGGTGGCGGCGCGTAGGGCGTCGCTGCCATCTCGAGCGCGCGCCGCACGAGGGCGGCGTAAGAGAATTCGCGGGCTTCGCCCAGCGTGAGTCCGGTGGCGGCCAGCGCCTGGGGCGTGATGCCCAGCGCCGCGAGCGCCGAGGCGGCGCTGCCGGCCGCGAGAAGGTGGCGTCGGCTGATCATGCGGTACTGCAAGAGACTGTAGAAAAACAGGCTGCCATCATAGAAAAGACCGGCGTGCCCCGACCCCGCGGCGTGAAAGAGTGAAACGCGACAATAGACGGATGCCGCAGCATGAGGAGAGCCAATGACCCGTGAAATGGACGATGAACGAACGGTTGCCTTGTACTGGGACTTCGAGAACCTGCATGCCGCCCTGGCCGAGGCGCGTTCCGATGGCGCCTATTCGAAGCCCGATACGCGCTTCAAGCCTCAGGAGCCGCTGGTCGATGTGCGCGCCATCGTCGAACTCGCGGCGTCGTTCGGGCCGATTGCAATTAATCGCGCGTATTGCAACTGGCAATATTTCGGGCGCTACCGCGATTCGCTGCTGCAAAGCGCCATCGAACTGATCCAGCTGTTCCCGCCCGGCGGCGCGGCCAAGAACGGCGCGGACATCCGGCTGTGCCTGGACGCCCTGGAGGACGTGGCGCACTTGCCGCACATCGGCACGGTGATCGTCGTCGGGGGCGACAGTGATTTCATGCCGCTGTCGGTGAAGATCAAGGCAGCGGGCCGCACGCTGGTCGGCGTGGGTGCCCGCCAGTCCACCAACCGGCACTGGGCCAAGAGCTGCCACGAATTCCGCTACTACGACAGCCTGGTCGAGCCCGCAGCCGAAGCCGCGCCCCAGGACACCGGGCCCGAGACCCTGGCCACGCCCCCCGTGCAGGCC
>JAGOCV010000287.1 GCA_017998575.1 Burkholderiaceae bacterium | reverse complement strand
GCGTTACGCGGCGCCTGCCGCTGGCGGCCACCTGACCATCGCCATGTTCGGCTGGCTGCGCGCGCGCCGCAAGGCGGCCCCGATTCCCGACGAACTCTGGCTGCCCGTCGTGCAGCGCCACGGATTCCTGTCCGCCCGCCCAACGCATGAACAGGCCCGGCTGCGCGAACTGGCGGCCGAGTTCATCGCGCGCAAGGAGTTCACCGGCGCGCATGGCTTCGAGATCACCGACGCCGTGGCCGTGGCCGTGGCCGCGCAAGCCGTCGTGCCCGTATTGCACCTGGGCCTGGGGTGGTATGACGATTTCATCGGCATCGTGATCCACCCGGCCGAAGCGGTAGCGCGCCGCGAGCATGTGGACGAAGCCGGCGTGGTGCACCACTACGACGAGGTGCTGGCCGGCGAGGCGATGGAAGGCGGGCCGGTGATGCTGAGCTGGCAGGCCGTCGACGAAGCCGCCGAATCGGCCGAGCAGGGCTACAACGTGGTCATGCACGAGTTCATCCACAAGATCGACATGCGGGATGGCGCACCCGACGGCTGCCCGCCGCTGCCGTCCGGCTTCCTGGGCCACACGGGCGCGGCGCGCGCACGCGAGGCGTGGCTCGAAATCGTGCACGCCGAGTACGAACGCTTTCGCGAAAAGGTGGTGATCGCCGAGCGCTTCGGCGGCGAATGGCCGTGGCTCGACGACTACGGCGCTGTGGCGGTGGAAGAGTTTTTTGCCGTGGCGGGCGAGGCCTTCTTCGTCAACCGCGCGCGCTTCGCCAGCGAATTCCCTGCACTCATGCCTCTGTTCGAAGCCTTCTTCGAGCCTGACTCGAAGGTCGGGCCCTGAAACGGCGATGCCGCCCGGAGGCGGCATCGTCGATCAGCCGTTTGGCATCAGCGTCGCAGCAGTGCCTTCAGCGCATTCTGCAGGCGCCGCGCTGTGTTTGCGTCGTGCGGCGCGGCCAGCACGCGTGCCGCATCCTCGCCCCAGGTTTCTTCGGGCGACGGTGCATTTCGGCGCGTGAGCAACTGAAGTTGCAGCATGCGGCGCGCCGACAGTTGCTCGGCGGGGGTCGGTACGTCGGCCGCCATCTCCAGACGCAGCATGGCCTCGCCCGCATCGCTGCCCGCGGCCGGCGACGAAAGCGCACGCGTCCAGGCCGTGCGCACGGCCGGTGTGACGGCCCGGCCCAGTTCCTGCGCGGGCGGCACCTGATCGGCGTTGCGCTGTTCCCACGCGCCCAGCAGTTGCGTCAGCGTTTCTCCGTGCGCCTGAGCCTGGAGCTTGCGCAACGCCATCTGGCTGCGTTCGAGCGCTTCGCGCTGGGCACGGAAGGCCGCATCGCCCAGGCGCGGGCCGCGCGGCACTTCGTCGCGGCGGTTGCTCCACTCGCTGGTGCGCGGACCGCCATCGCGGCGGAAGTCACCGCCACGGCCGGGCGCATCCCGCCGATCGCCGGGGCGTGCATCACGACGGTCGCCGGGGCGCCCGCCGCGTTGGGCCGGCGCCTGCTCGGCACGCCTGGCGCCTGGACGGTCATCACCGCGAACCGCCACCACGGGGCGCGGCGCCGGTTTCGGCGCGGCTGCCGCAGGAGCTTCTGCAGGCTCGCTCGCCGCCACTGCTGCATCGGCATCGGCCGCGCCGTCTGCGGGCGATGACGCTGCGGCATCGCCACCTGCGTCGGCGGGCGCGGGCGCAGGTGCTGCGGACACGGCAGACGCGGCAGCCGGAGCACCCGCGGCAGGCGCACGCAGCGCGGCTTCGAGAGCCGCCACGGCAGCCCGGATCTGCTGGGCGTCGCCGCTGGCCGTGGCCGCATCCACCGCGCGCGACGCTTCGAGCACGGCGCGATCATGTTCGCTCACGGCACTGGCCGCGCGCTCGCGCTCCGCGCCCTTGCGCTGGAACGCTTCGTCGATCGGCTTGCGGAAGGCGTCCCACAGCTTCTGCTCGTGGCGGCGCTCCAGCGGTACCGACTGTGCCTCGACCTGCCAGCGCTGCTGCAGAGCCTTGACGGCGTCGATGCGCAGCATGGGCTGCGCGCCCAGCGCCGTGGCTTCGTCGATGAGCGCCTGGCGTCGCGCCACGCTGGCTTTCTGCGCGGTTTCGAGCGGCAGGTGAGCTGCGGCGATGGCGGCCTTCCACTGCGGCTGGATGTCGGCATAGGCTTTCTCGCCCAGGTGGCCCGAGGCGCGCCAGCGTTCGGCGAACTGGTACAGCGCACGCTGCATGCCCCGCCAGTCGGTGCTGGTGGCATGGGCTTCGGTCCAGGCCTTCACCTCGCCGATGAGCGCCAGGCGATGGGCCTTGTGCTCGCCGGCCTCGGCACGGGTCTTTTCCAGCCAGGCTTCGACCACCTTGTGCGCTTCGTTGCAGGCTGCATCGAAGCGGCGCCACAGCGCATGGTTGGGCACGCCGCCCTGGTCGGTCTGCTTCCATTCCTCGCGCAACTTGCGCAGGGTTTCCTGCATCTTGCGGCCCGACAGCACGGGCTGCGGGCGCTCGCGCGGCGCGCGGGGCTCACGCGGTGGCCGAGGCTCGCGCGCGCCGCGCGCGGGCCTGGCGTCGCCGGCCGAGGCGGCTTCATCTGCTGCGACCGGTGCGTCGCCAGCCTGGGCGACCGGCGCCTCGGCAGCAGCCGGAGCCGCCTCTGCCGTCGAATCCTGCGGCACATCGGCCGCCGGTGCTTCGGCGGCCTGCGGCTCGGCAGCGGTCGCGGTGGCATCGACAGCGGCGTCATCCGCCTGCGTCGTCGCAGCGGTGGCGGCAGACTCCTCGGCCGCAGCCGGTGTCGCAGCCGGCTCCTGCGCGCGGCGCGGCACCAACGCCTCGGCGCGCGCCACGAGTTCTTCGCGCAGTTGGTCGGCGCGCCAACGCTGCCAGCCTTCGAGTTCACCGGCCGCGGCCAGCGCGGCATTGACTTCGGCTTCGAGCTCGGGGCCGATCAGGCGGCTGTTGTCCTTGAGTGCGGTGCGCAGTGCGCCAGCAGCACCCGCGCTGGCCTTGCCGTGGCCCTCGGCCACCTCCTGCTGCACACGCGCCAGCGCCTCGCGCACGACCTGACGGGCCTGCTCGCGCACGGCCGGGTCGATCTTCGGGCGCGACGGCGCCTTGGGCTCGCGCGTTTCGGCCTGGGCCGGCTCGCCCCTCGCCACGCGCAACTCGTCGGCCCACACGGGTACCGGAGGCAGCGGCGCGGCCGGGTCCGTGGCGGCCACGACGGCCTGGCCCAGCGCGGCAGAGAACGCTTCCCACACGGAGAGCAATTGCGTGCGGGACGCCTCGAGCTGCGGCGGGAATTTCGCATCGACGCTGACCCAGCCGGGATCGGCCGTCAGCGCATCCGCCTGGGCCTGCCAGGCCGGCACGTCGGCGGCCAGGGCCGTCGATGCGGCCTGCGCGCCTTCCCAGCCCTTGGTGGACAGCACTTCGATGCGTTGCGCCAGCAATACCGCGGCTTCGCGTTGCACCTGCACGCGGTGGTGCAGGTCTTCGATGGCCTTCACGCGTTCGGCCAGCTGCGCACGCAGCGTCGCCAGCGGCTCGCGTGAGAGCGGCGCGCCGGCGCGCGCAGCATCGCGCTGCCAGGCCATGGCGTCGGCGATGTTCAGGCGCGACTGGCCGAGCAAGGCGCTGGCCTTGTCGGCCCATTCGGTCGCCAGCGTTTCCTGGCCACGCGCACGCTTGAGTTCATCGAGCTTCTCGCGCAGCGGACGGGCAGCGCCCTTGTCGCGCGCGCTCAGCTCCTTGAAGACTTCCTGCATGAGCTCGGTGGTGGGCTCGGTGGCCAGCCAGTCGCGCACCTTGGCGGCGCGCTCGCCCGAAGTGGCGGCCGAGAAGACACCGCCCGTGGCGGCATCGAGCGGATGGGGTTCGGCGGGCTTGGCGGCGGGCGTGTTCACGGCAGCGGGCGCAGGGGTGTTGCGAGACGAAAAGGGAAACATGGAGCGATGGATTCCAACGACGTGTTCTGGCTCGCGCGCCCCGACCCACCGGATGCCGCGCGGCAAAACCGCTATTCTCGCGCACCCGCGGCGATGCGGGTTTTCACCGCGTCGCCAGCGTGAGTTCGGCGCGCGGCGTCCACGCGGTTTCGGCCGGTGCGCTGCCCGTCGATGCGCTGGCCGAACCCGGCTGGCCCTGCAGGTGCGGCGCGCCGAGAAACAACCTGTCGAGCGGCAGCTCCCGGCTCGCCAGATAGTCTCGCACCACGACGGCGCGCTGCACCGCCAGTTCGCGCATGGCGTCCTCGGTGGCCGGCAGATGGGCCAGCAGCAACGCCTCCATCTCGGGCACGGGCAGATCGCGCTGCATGCCCACGAGGTTGCGTGGCTTGCCATCGATGTCGGAGCGGCGGTAGACGGCGCGCAGCAACGGCGCGTACTCGTCGGCGGCCACGGCCGTCACGCTGGCGGCATCGCGCCCGCCGATGACGGCTGCCCGGCGCTTCTCGGCCAGCACCAGTTGCGCCAGCCGAGCGCGCTGCCAGGCGCTGCGCTCGGCCTCGAGCCCGGCCGTGCCAACCACGGTCAGACGCAGCGCGGGCCGGTCGGTCAGCGCGCGCGCCACTTTGTCGAGACCGTCTCGCGCATCGGGCTTGAGCTCTGACGTGCCAGGGACGAACTCGATCGCGCCCATTTCGTCGGCGTCGGCGCCCAGTCCGGCCAGCAGAGAAAACGGCGACGTGATGGCTTTCACCACCAGGTTGACAATCACCTTGAAGATCACCGGCCCCAGGCTGAACTGCGGATCGTTGAGCGATCCGCTGATCGGCAGGTCGATGTCGATCACGCCGTTGCGATCAGCCAGCAAGGCGACGGCCAGCCGCACGGGCAGGCTGGCCGGTGCGCCCTGCACGGGATCGCTGAAGCTCAGTTGATTGAGGATCAGCCGGTTGCTGGCCGTGAGCTGGCCATCGGGCTGCACGCGGTAGCGCACATCGACGCTGAGCTTGCCGCGCTCGATGCCGTGGCCTGCGTACTTGACGCTGTAGGGCGAGAGCGGCGGTAGCTCCAGGTCGCGCACCTTGCCCTGGATGTCGAGCGCCAGCGGCTGGGCCAGAGGATTGAGCCGGCCGGTGACTTTGAGCGTGGCCGTGCTTTCGGCGCGGCCGCGAAGTTCCAGCGCCGCCATCTGCGGCTGGCCGTCCACAGCCACCGAAGAAAACGCCTCCAGCCGGCCCGACAGCTCAC
>JAGOCV010000286.1 GCA_017998575.1 Burkholderiaceae bacterium | reverse complement strand
GCGTGGCCCAGTCCAGCCCCATGCGCGCGGCGGCGCCGGGCGCGAGGTTCTGCACCAGCACGTCGGCGCGCGCCACGATCTGCATCAGCGCGTCGAGCGCTTCGGGCTGCTTCAGGTCCAGCGCGACGCTTTCCTTCGAGCGGTTGGTCCACACGAAATGCGACGACTGGCCGCGCACGCGCTGGTCGTAGGCGCGCGCGAAGTCGCCCGCGCCCGGGCGCTCCACCTTGATGACGCGCGCGCCCAGGTCGGCCAGCTGGCGCGTGCAGAAGGGCGCGGCAATCGCGTGTTCCAGCGACACCACGGTGATGCCATCGAGCGGACGGGGCATGGCGGCACTCCTGGGCTTCAGAACGATCGCGGCAGGCCGAGGATGTGCTCGGCCACGTACGAATAGATCATGTTGGTGGACACGGGCGCCACCTGGTAGAGGCGCGTCTCGCGGAACTTGCGCTCCACGTCGTATTCGCAGGCGAAGCCGAAGCCGCCGTGGAACTGGATCGCCGCGTTGGCCGCTTCCCAGCTGGCCTTGGCGGCCAGGTACTTGGCCATGTTGGCCTGCGCGCCGCAGGGCTGGCGGGCATCGAACTTCGCGCAGGCTTCCCAGCGCATGAGGTTGGCGGCCTCGACCTCGATGTACGCATCGGCGATGGGAAACTGCACGCCCTGGTTCTGCCCGATGGGGCGGCCGAACACCTCGCGCTCGCTCACGTACTTCGTCACCCGATCGAGGAACCAGTAGCCGTCGCCGATGCACTCGGCGGCGATCAGCGTGCGCTCGGCGTTGAGCCCGTCGAGGATGTACCTGAAGCCCTGGCCTTCCTGGCCGATGAGGTTCTCCGCCGGGATCTCCAGGTTCTCGAAGAACAGCTCGTTCGTCTCGTGGTTGACCATGTTGGGAATGGGCCGCACGGCCATGCCGCTCTTCTCGGCCGCGCGCAGGTCCACCATGAAAATCGACATGCCGTCGGATTTCTTCTTCACCTCGGCCAGCGGCGTGGTGCGCGCCAGCAGGATCATCCAGTCGCTGTGCTGCACGCGGCTGATCCACACCTTCTGGCCGTTGACGACGTAGCGGTCGCCCTTCTTCACGGCGGTGGTCTTGATCTTCGTGGTGTCGGTGCCGGTGGTGGGCTCGGTCACGCCCATGGACTGCAGGCGCCACTCGCCGCTGGCGATGCGGGGCAGGTAGAGCTCCTTCTGCGCGTTCGAGCCGTGGCGCAGCAGCGTGCCCATGTTGTACATCTGCCCATGGCATGCGCCCGAGTTGCCGCCCGAGCGGTTGATCTCTTCCATGATCACCGAGGCCTCGGCCAGGCCCAGGCCCGAGCCACCGTATTCCTGCGGGATCAGCGCGGCCATCCAGCCTGCCCTGGTCAACGCATCGACGAAGGCCTCGGGATAGGCGCGCGCCTCGTCCACCTTGCGGTGGTATTCGTCGGGGAACTCGGCGCACAGTGCGCGCACGGCATCGCGGATGTCGGGGAAGCGGTCGTCGAACTGGGTCGGGATCATGGCGTGGTTCTCGGCTGGAATTCAGGGGGAGAGTTCGGCTTCGGCCTGCATGGTGAGGAAGCCTTCGTGGTCCTGCGCCCACAGGCGGAACGCGTTGCCGTCGCCGCCTTGCGCGGGCTGGCCGCACACGCGCAGGACATGCTGGTCGAAGGTGGGGCGCACGGCGCGGAACGAAAAGCGCGCCAGATGCCGGCCCGGGTGCTCGCGCCGCAGCAGGTCGACCAGCAGCGTGGCGATCAGCGGACCATGCACCACGAGTCCGGGGTAGCCCTCCTGCTGTGTCGCGTACGGGCGGTCGTAGTGAATGCGGTGGCCGTTGAAGGTGAGGGCGGAATAGCGGAACAGCAGCACCGGATCGGCGAGCAACTCGCGCGAGAACGCGGCGGTGGCCGGAGCCGGCGCTGGCGCGGGTGCCGGATCGCCCGGCTGCGCTGCGGCGCGATAGACGATGTCGTGTTCCTCGGAGAGCGCCAGGCCGCCCGGGCCGTGCAACTCGTGACGCACGAGCACGAAAACCATCTCGCCGCTGCGCCCGCTCTTGTGCGTGACCGATTCGATGCGCGAGACGCGCCGCATCGCGTCGCCCACGGCCAGCGGCGCATGCCACTGCAGGCGTCCGCCGGCCCACATGCGGCGCGGCAGCGGCACGGGCGGCAGGAAGCCGCCACGCCTGGCATGGCCGTCGGCGCCGATCTCGTGCTGCGGGGCCATGGGCAGGAAGAACAGCCAATGCCACAACGGCGGCAGCAGCGTGCCATCGGCCGGCGGCGCGTCGTCGCGATCGAGCGTGGCCGACAGCGCCGCCAGCGGCGCGGCCGTGATGCGATCGTCCAGCGTCTCGCTGCGGCCCTGCCAGGCCTGCAGCGAAGTGACGTCGAGCGGTGTGGAAGAAGAGGTGGCCTGCTGCATCGGCGGTTGGGGTGAGGATCCCGGGAATCCGAAGGATGGACGATGATGCCGCGCGGCGCGACGAATGACAATCAATGAATCCACGACGCAGGCTTCGGAATCAACGAAGGCTGCAGTAGCATGGCCGGGCCATGAATTTCGACCTGACCGACCTGCGCCTGTTCGTTGCTGCAGCCGAGCACCGCAACCTCACGCGCGCCGCGCAGCAGCAACACCTGTCGCTGGCAGCGGCCAGCGCGCGCATCAAGGCGATGGAATCGCGCGCAGGCCTGCCCCTGCTGGCGCGCGAGGCGCGCGGCGTCAGCCTGCTTCCCGCGGGAGAGGCCGTGCTGCACCACGCCCGCCTGGTGCTGCACCAGGCCGAGCGGCTGCGCACCGACCTGCTCGATTACGGCGCCGGCTCGCGCGGCCACGTGCGCGTGTTCGCCAACACCACGGCCGTCACCGATTTCCTGCCGGGCGTGCTGGCGGCCTGGCTGGCCACCAATCCCGGCTACAGCGTCGATCTGCGCGAGAAGCCCAACCCCGAGATCGCCCGCGATGTGGTCGAAGGCCGCGCCGACCTGGGCATCGTCGCCGGCCGCGTGGACACGCTCGGCCTCACGGCCATCCACTTCAGCACCGACCGGCTGGTGCTGGCCGTGCCGCGCGGTCATCGGCTGGCGCGCCGTCGCCGGATCGCCTTCGCGGACACGCTGCAGGAGCCGCACGTGGGCATGCATGCCGGCAGCACGTTGCAGGCATTCCTCAGCCAGGTCACCGAACGGCTGGGGCGGCCGTTGCGGCTGCGCGTGCAACTGGCCAGCTTTGACGCCATGTGCCTGATGATCGGCGCGGGCGTGGGGGTGGGGGTGGTGCCCGAAAGCGCGGCCAGCCGCCACCTGGACGGCGCCGGACTCGCACTCGTGGAGTTGACCGACGAATGGCGCACGCGTGAGCGCCAGGCGCTGGTGCGCAGCGGCGAAAAGCTTCCCGCCGCATCGCAAGATCTGCTGGACAGGCTACTGGAACACTACCGCGTCGAAGCCGCCGTGGCGGCTGGCTGAGCCGCCAGCTCAGGTCAGCGGTTGCGCGCCGGGGGGCGGCTCGACCGCGCGCGACTGGTAATCGACGATCCAGGCACGCGCGCGCCGCTCCAGCAGGCGCAGCACGGCGTCGGATGACATCTCGGGCTTGGAGACCGTGATGCGGCTGCGCGACGTCTCGCCCTGCACGATCTGCACGCTGTGGTAGAGATAGTCGTCGTTGTCTTCGGCGCCGCGCGTGAACACGAGTGTCCAGCCGCCTTCCTCGACGCGACGGATGACCTCGCTGGAAGCCGCCATCTCAGCCCTGCCGCCTCACGCGCTGCGAGCCCGGTGGCGGTTCGTTGAGCAGGGCCCAGAACATGCCCAGGTCGGAGATGGCCTCGACGAACTGCTTGAATTCCACCGGCTTGACGACGTAGGCATTGACGCCGAGCTGGTAGCTCCTGAGTACGTCGGATTCTTCGTGCGAAGAGGTGAGCATCACCACCGGAATGCTGCGCAACTGCTCGGACGCGCGCACCTGCTCCAGCACCTCGAGCCCGTTGATCTTGGGCAGCTTGAGGTCCAGCAGCAGCAGCGACGGATTGCCTTCGCTGCGGCCGGCGTATTCTCCCTGACGGCGTAGGTAATTCAGCGCCTGCTCGCCATCACGGGTCACGACCACTTCGTTGGCGAGCTGGCTGCGTTCGAGCGCCAGCAAGGTCAGTTCGAGATCTCGCTTGTCGTCTTCGACCAGCAGGATGGGTTTGAGCATCGGGGTGTTCTTTCTTTGTTTTTCCTGGTTGGCTCAGGGGGCGGCTGGCGCGCGCGGCAGGGTGAAGCCGAACGTGGCGCCCCGGCCGGGTTCGCCGCGGGCCCATACCGTGCCACCGTGGCGCTCGACGATCCGCCGCAGCGTGGCCAGGCCGATGCCCGTGCCTTCGAACGCCTCCGAGCTGTGCAGCCGCTGGAAGACGCCGAAGAGCTTGCCTGCGTATGGCATGTCGAAGCCGACGCCATTGTCGGCGACTTCGAGGCCCTCGCCGGCGGGCGTGGACACCGGTCGCACCTCGATGTGCGCGTCGTCGCGCTGCTGCGTGTACTTGACGGCGTTGGAGATCAGGTTTCCTACTGCGGTCTCGATGAGCACCGGATCGGCCCACAGGTGCGGCAGGCCGGGCGCCACCGACCATTCGATCCGGCGTGCTCCGGCCAGCCGCTTCGCGTCGCGCACGATGGCGGCAACGAGCTGGTCCGCATCCACGTCGGCGCGCTTGAGCGCCGAGCGCCCCATGCGCGAGAAATCCAGCAGGCCGTCGACCAGTTGCGCGGCGTAGGTGGCGGCGTCCTTGGCGTGCGCGAGATAACGGTTCTCGTTGTCGCTGAGCTTGCCGCTGGCGCCTTCGAGGACCAGATCGACGTAGCCAGAGATGTGACGCATGGGCGCGCGCAGGTCGTGCGAGACGGTGTACGAGAACGCCTCCAGCTCCTTGTTGACGCGCGTCAGTTCGGTGACCACCTTGGCCATCTCCTCGGCGCGCTTGAGCACGATGCCGATCAGCGCCTGGCGCAACTCGTGCGCCGCGTTGAGCTGGGCGGCACTCCAGGGCGCGGACTGGCCGCGCACCAGCTCCTGCCAGCCGTCGAAGCTCAGACGCGGATGGATGCGGCCATCGGACTGCACCTTGGGCTTGCGCGGCTCGCCGGCCCAGCGGATCGCGCGCACGCGCTCGGGGCGGAACCAGATGATCTGGTGG
>JAGOCV010000032.1 GCA_017998575.1 Burkholderiaceae bacterium | reverse complement strand
ATGTAGCACGGGGCGCCGCCGGGCGGGTGTCTGAGACAATCCGGGCGTGGATATTTCGCAACTGATCCAGACCGTCCTGGTCTACGCCCTGCCCGTCCTCTTCGCCATCACGCTGCACGAAGCGGCCCATGGCTATGTCGCCCGCCATTTCGGTGACAACACCGCCTGGATGATGGGACGCGTGACGCTCAACCCGCTCAAGCACATCGATCCCATCGGCACCATCCTGATGCCGCTGATGCTGTACTTCGCCACCTCGGGCGCGTTCCTGTTCGGCTACGCCAAGCCGGTGCCGGTGAACTTCGGCCACCTTCGGCGCCCCAAGCGCGACATGATCTGGGTGGCGCTGGCCGGTCCGGCCACCAACTTCATCCAGGCCATCGCCTGGGCGCTGGTGTTGTTCGGGCTGGCCGTCTCTGGAGCGCAGGAGCGCTTCTTCGTCGAGATGGCGCAGGCCGGCATCCTGGTCAATCTGGTGATGTGGGCGTTCAACCTGTTCCCGCTGCCGCCCCTCGATGGCGGCCGCATCCTGGTCGGCCTGCTGCCCTGGCGGCAGGCGCAACTGGTGTCGCGCATCGAGCCGTATGGCTTCTTCATCGTTCTGGGCCTGGTGCTGCTGGGCGTCGTGGGCAGCCTGTGGCTTCGTCCGCTGATGAGCGCCGGCTACGCCTTCATCAACCTGCTGCTGTCCCCCCTGCTGGCGCTGCTGCGCTGACCCTTTTCCGTGTACCTGCCATGAGCCAGAAAAAGCCTGCCCCCCTGCGCGTCCTCACCGGCATCACGCCTTCGGGCACGCCCCACCTGGGCAATTACCTCGGCGCGATCCGGCCCTCCGTGGCGGCCAGCCTCACCGAAGGCACCGAGAGTTTCTACTTCCTCGCCGACTACCACGCGCTGATCAAGACCGGCGGCAACCCCGAGCGCATCCAGCGCTCCACGCTGGAGATCGCGGCCAGCTGGCTGGCCTGCGGGCTCGACCCCGAGCGCGTGACGTTCTACCGCCAGTCCGACATTCCCGAGATTCCCGAGCTGACGTGGCTGCTCACCTGCGTCACCGGCAAGGGCCTCCTCAACCGCGCCCATGCCTACAAGGCCGCGGTCGACAAGAACACCGCCGCCGGCAGCGAGCCCGACGACGGCGTGACGGCGGGCCTTTTCATGTACCCGGTGCTCATGGGCGCCGACATTCTCATGTTCAACGCCCACAAGGTGCCCGTGGGCCGCGACCAGGTGCAGCACCTGGAGATGGCGCGCGACATGGCGTCGAGCTTCAACCACCTCTACGGCGAGCACTTCGTGCTGCCCGAGGCCGCGATCGAGGAATCGGTGGCCACGCTGCCCGGCCTCGACGGCCGGAAGATGAGCAAGAGCTACGACAACACCATCCCGCTCTTCGCCAGCCGCACCGAGCTGCGCCGGCTGATCAACGCCATCGTCACCGACTCGCGCGCGCCGGGAGAGCCCAAGGACGTCGACGGCTCGGCCCTGTTCCAGATCTATCAGGCCTTTGCCACGCCCGACGAGACGGCCGCGCTGCGCCAGGCCTACGCCAGCGGCATCGCCTGGGGTGACGCGAAACAGCAATTGTTCGAGCGCGTCGACCGCGAGCTGACGCCACTGCGCGAGCGCTACGAGGCACTGATGGCCGAGCCGGCGAAGATCGAGGCCGCGCTGATGGCCGGCGCCGCCAAGGCACGCGCACTGGCCACGCCATTCACGCAGAAGCTGCGCCACGCCGTTGGCCTGCGCCGCCTGGGCGAGAGCAGCGGGCCGGCCCGAGCCACCAAGGCCGCCAGGGTGGCCAGCGCGTCGTTCAAGCAGTACCGCGAATCCGATGGCCGCTTCTATTTCAAGCTGGTCGATGCGCAGGGCCGCCTGTTGCTGCAAAGCCATGCACATGACACACCACGCGCCGCTGGCGAGGCGATCGCAGCCCTGCGCGCGCGCGCCGACGAAGCCGCGCTGCAGGCGGCCGGGACCCTGGCCGACGGTGTTACAGTCGCCGTCGCGCTGGCGGCCCTCAGGCAGCTGGCCGACGCCAGCTGAAGCCTTTTCCAGCCCCCTTCTTCGCGCCCCTCTCGCCCTGCCGAGGTTTCCATGAGCATTTACGTGATCGATGACCATCCGCTGATGCGGGAGGCCGTGGCGATGTTGCTGCGCCGTCAGCGCGGCGGCGTGGAGGTGGTGGAGCTGGAGCGGCTGTCGCAGGTGGAAGACGCCGTGGTCTCCCACGGCGTGCCCGAACTCTTCTGCCTCGATCTCAAGCTGCCCGACACCGATGGCGTGTCCGGCGTGCTGGCGCTCAAGCAGCGCTACCCCGGCATTCCGCTGGCCGTGCTGTCGGCCTCACCAGCTGGCGACGCGGAAGAACAATGCATCGAGGCTGGCGCCGACATCTACATCGAGAAATCCTCCGGCGCCTTCGAGATCGGTGCCGCACTGCGGGCGCTGCTCAATGCCGACAGCGGCTTCGAGGAACTCGCGCCCACCGACAGCAAGCTCTCGCGGCGGCAGGGCCAGCTGATCCACATGCTCGACCGCGGCCTGTCGAACCGGCAGATCGCCGACGAACTGGGCATCAGCGAGCACACGGTGAAAGTTCACCTGTGGCGCCTGTTCCGACGCCTGGGCGTCAAGAGCCGCACCCAGACGCTGCATTACGCCCGCACTCACGGCCTGCTGGCCATCTGACCCGAGGCCAGCACCTGCGAGATGCGCGCGCGCACCTCGTCTTCCTGCGCGCCCTCCACCGTCACACTGAACATGCTGCCCCGACCGGGACGCGACTTCATCGCGATCGGGTGTCCCATCGACGCAGCCACCCGCGCGACGATCGCCAGGCCCAGTCCGAAGCCATCCTCGGTACCGGCATGGCCCGGCACTTTGTAGAACTCGCTGAAGATTCGTTTCTGGTGCATCGGCGCAATGCCGATGCCCGTGTCCCAGACCTCGAAACGCACACCGCGCGCGGTGCGGCGCGCCGCCAGCAGCACGCCGCCCCGCTCTGTGTATTTGATGGCGTTGGACAGCAGGTTGCCCAGGATGCGGCGCAGCCGGATCGGATCGGACACCACCGAGCCCTCCACTTCGTGTGTACGCAACTGCAGTCCGCGAGCGGCGGCCAGTGGCCGGTACTGGGTTTCGAGTTCGCGCATGAGTTCCCGCACGTCGAGCGTCTCGATCTGCACACGCATGCGGCCGGAGTCGAGCTTGGCGAAATCGAACAATGAATCGAACAGCGCATTGACCGCTGCCGTGGCCTGGACGATCTTGGGAGCGATTTCATCCACGAGCGCGGGCTCGTTGCGCAGCCAGTCGGCATAGAGCGCGAGCGCGTGCACCGGTTGACGGATATCGTGCGTCGCACTGGCCAGGAATCGGTTCTTGACCGCCACGGCATCCAGCGCCGCGTGCGTCTGGCGCTTGAGCGACTCGATGAGGATGCTGTTGCGATGCAGCAGTTCGACCGTTCGACGCTGAGCCCGGTGCACACGTTGGCCGGCGCGCAGCGTCATGTGCCAGCACACCAGTATGAGGGCCAGCATCCACCAGTGATAGGCCGGTCCGGAAAATCCATTGGAGGCCATGGTGATGAAAACCACCGCACTGGAGGTCGCCATCAGCGTGCCGATGTAAGACCGCATGACCGGAAGCCAGGCGGAGTAATTGTTGATCGCCAGCGCCACGGTACCGCACACAATGAGCCAGCAGGTGAACTGGTTCTCCAGCGGCGTGCGGTCGAAGAAGAGCGCTGTCATCAGGCCCCACCACAGCGCATTGAGCGGCCATACGAGCCCATAACGCTCGACAAAGGCGCGCTGCACCGCCGTGCCGCCGCCCGCCGCCGTACGCAGGTAGACGGCCGAGACGTGGACGCGCGCGAACCAGAGCCCCCAGGCGCCCAACGCCCACAGCAGCAGCCACACGAGCGGAACGTCGCGCCATCCCACCACGATCACCACGGGCACCATCAGCGCCGCCAGATACTGCGCGTTCTGCGCAGCACCCATCATGATGCGGATGAGTTCGCCGTCCACCCACTCCCTGCCTTGCGGGGTATCGGACGACAGTAGCGACTCGGTCATGTGCCGAGTCTAGAGCCTGCGCAGGCATTTCGAAGCTGCGCGAGGGCGCGCGGTTGAAGCTCGACTCAATCAGGCGTCAATGGCCCGCGCCTGCTCCTGGGCCAGTCGACGTGCGTCGTCTGGCTCGAGCGCGGGCCGCTCGCCCCGCACGGCAGCGTCGACTCGATCCGGGAGGATATCGGCATCCGCCGCGACTTCATTGCCTGGTTGATCGACCGAAAGCCTCTCGCCGGTACCCGATGCGTCGGTGTCGCTGGCATTGCTGCCAGCAGTACCGACATCGCTGCCGCTGTCCGAGCTGTCGCTTGGGCCCAGGCGCGCAATCGTGCGTCCTTCGGGAATTCCGGGGGCTGCATCGCCGCCCAACAAACTGCTTTTGGCCATGGTGTGATTTCCTTTGTGCCAGGGTGCCGCACGGATGCCGTACTGCGGTACTCTCACTCTAGGCGGCGGCTCGCGCAATAGATGTCAGACACCGCCTGTCATGAAAGGCAACGCGCATTCCTCTCACCCGCGGGGCAAGGACAAGATGGGTGTCTCAGCCGTCATCGCTGCGAACCGCGAGCCAGGCCTGCAGCACGACCATGAGGGCGAAAAGCAACAAGCCACTCATCAACAGATACCAGCTCCACTCGGAGAGCCAGGGCCCCGTGCCATCGGATGCATTCGTAGCCACGACTGCCGCAAGTGCCGCGCCTACCGTCACGGCGTAGAACAACGCACGCGTGATGCGCGAAGCGTGCAGCACCAGCGCCCACCGCGCGGTGGCGGTCGTGGTGTGGCTGCGACTGCGTGCAGTGGGGTCCATGACGACAGCTTGCTGCTCCCCCGGTGGCGTCACGGTAGGACGCCTGCGCACCGTGCTGTGGGGGCGTGGCCCAATCCCGAAAACTCACAACATTCACGCCCGGACACACGACGGCGAGCCCGGGTCCGCTCCTCCTACAGAAGCCAAGTGCCGGAAGCCTAGACTGAATGTGTGCCCGGACGAAGACCGTTCAACAACGATCTTCAGGCCCCCAGTCAGGCCTGCAGCACTCCGGACATGCAAAGTGTTCAATCTCTCGAAAGGAAATCGTCATGGCCAATCAGCAAGGACAACATCCCCAGTCGCAGAAGCAAAGCCCGCAGCAGCAGGAGCAGCAGGGCAACAATCCCAATCAGCAGGGGCAGCAGCCCAATAAGCAGGGACAGCAGGATCAGTCCTCGGGCCGCAATCCTCAGCAGGGACAGCCAGCGGGCCAGCAACAGGTTGATCAGCGCCCAGGCCAGAACAACGCCCGGCCCCAGGATGCGGGCTCGTCTGGACAACGCCGTTGATGTGTTGAATGGATAGCCGCGCGACCGCCGCTATCTGACCATCTGAAGAAGGGCCCTCGGGCCCTTTTTTCTTTTGGCAAGCACAGCGCAGGGCCGAGTCCACGCGGCGAAAAGGCCCGTTGCAGCCAAAACATTTCCTTTCAAGGCATTTGCGTTGACTACAACGCCGTGCGGATTCAACCGACATGGCGCGCACATTGCCCCCCCTACGCTGACCTCAGCCGATCGAAAGATGGGCCAACCTTCCCAACCTCAAAGGAGTTTCCGCCATGAACGCACGCAAATTCATCGCTTCCACCTCTGCTGCCGTGATGGTGGCTGGCACGATCGGCCTGGCGTACGCCCAGTCGGGCGGCGACGCCCCGATGAACCCGCCGACCGCCGCCACGCAAGGCCCGGGCACGCAGACCGGCGCGAACAACACCCTGCCCTACGCCAACACGCCGGGCACGCCTGGCACGATGGGTTCGACGAACAACGCGCCGGCGCCCATGCAAACCACCACGCAAGCGGCTCCTGCCGACCTGCCGGCCCAGGCCGATCGCAACTGATCCACCTTCGTGGATCCCAGCCACCGCGCCGAACATGTCGCAATCCTCGCCTGACGAGCCGGCGCCGGTGGCGCCCCTGACATCTCCTGCACCACGCCAGGGCCGCGACGACGTCGTCGACGGACTCAAACGTGGCGCATTGGTGGGCCTCATCGCTGCGGCGGTGGGGCTGCCTGTCCTTCATTTCACGCGCCGCGGCGATACGGCGGCAAGTCCCGCGGCACGCCCTGCTGACGCACCTCGCCGGCTCGCCGATTTCGGTGTCGTCTCACCCTCTCCCGATGCCCGGCACGTTGCCAACTGGGTCGCGGATTCGCGTGACAACCACGCGATCGGCTTCGTCATCGTGGACAAGAAGTTCGCTGCCGTGCACGTGTTCGACGGCGATGCACGGCTGGTCGGTACGACACCGGTTTTGCTGGGCTATGCCCCCGGTGATCATTCTGTCGCCGGCATCGGCCAGAAGAAGATCGAGGACATCCGGCCGGAAGAGCGGACGACCCCCGCCGGCCGCTTCATCGCGCAACGCGGCGTCAATCACACGGGCGAAGATGTGGTGTGGATCGACTACGACGCAGCCGTTTCCATGCACCGCGTGCGCGCCACGAACCCGGCAGAGCGGCGCCTCGAACGCCTGGCCACGCCGACCATCGAGGACAACCGCATTTCCTGGGGCTGCATCAACGTGCCCGTGGCCTTCTACGACGAGCACATCTCGCCGTTGTTCGCACGCTATCGGGCTGCGGTGTACGTACTGCCCGAGGTGCTGCCGGTGCGTGAGGTCTTTGCCTCCTACGACGTGCCGGAGCACGGTTGAGGCGCGTCGCCCCGGCGGGTCACTTGGCCAGCGCCTTGAGCGCCAGTTTGATGCCTTCGCTCACACCCACATCGGACGGCAGCGCCTTGAGCGCCACGGCCGCTTCCTTGTCGCTGTAGCCCAGCGCCACCAGGGCCTGCAGGATGTCGGCCTGCGAGTCGTTGGCTGCATGGGCAGGCGCCCCCATATCGGCGCCGAGTTTCCCCTTGAGTTCGAGCAGCAGGCGCTCGGCCGTCTTCTTGCCGATGCCCGGCACCTTGATGAGCCGGCCCGCCTCTTGCCGGGTAATGGCCTGCGAGAGTTCGGGCACGCTCATGCCCGAGAGCACGGCCAGTGCAGTGCGCGGGCCCACGCCGGAGATCTTGATGAGTTCCCGGAAGGCGGCGCGCTCCTGGACCGTGGCGAATCCGTAGAGGATCTGCGCATCCTCGCGCACCACGAAATGCGTAAGCAGCGACACCCTCTCGCCGGTGGCCGGCAGGTTGTAGAAGGTGCTCATGGGCACATCGACTTCGTAGCCGACGCCATGGCAGTCCACCACGATCTGGGGGGGGTTGCGTTCGGCCAGGGTGCCGGTGAGTTTGCCGATCATGGGAAAATCCTGCGGTGCCGCGCGGGTTCTGCCGACTTCAGACCCGTCGGCACTCTCGCCTCCAGGCACGCTGCCGCCGCGCACGTTGTGTCTTCCACGGAATTATCAGCTTGATCCAGCGCCACACCTTCTCGCCGCCCAACAACACCCGACTGGCCAATCTGTGCGGGCCGACCGACGAGCACCTGCGCCGCGTCGAGGAAGCGCTGGACGTGAAGATCGCCCACCGCCACGAGCAGTTCAAGGTCGAAGGCTCCAAAGGCAATTCGCAACGCGCGATGGAAGTCCTGCAGGCCATGTACGAGATCGCTGGCCGCGAGATCGAGCCGTCCACTGTTCAACTGATGTTGGCCGGCGACCTGGCCCAGGACCTGGGCGACGGCGGCCCCTCGCTGGTCACGCGCCGCAACGACCTGCGCCCGCGCACCACCGTGCAGGCGCGCTACCTCGACAACATCGCCAGCCATGACATCACCTTCGGCATCGGCCCGGCCGGCACCGGCAAGACCTACCTGGCCGTGGCCTGTGCCGTCGATGCGCTCGAACGCAGCGCCGTGCAGCGCATCGTGCTCACGCGACCGGCGGTGGAAGCGGGCGAGCGATTGGGTTTCCTGCCCGGCGACCTGACGCAGAAGGTCGACCCGTATCTGCGCCCCCTGTACGACGCGCTCTACGACCTGCTGGGCTTCGAGCGTGTGGCCAAGGCCTTCGAGCGCAACCAGCTGGAGATCGCACCGCTGGCCTTCATGCGCGGGCGCACACTCAACAACGCCTTCGTGATCCTCGATGAGGCGCAGAACACCACGCCCGAGCAGATGAAGATGTTCCTCACGCGCCTCGGCTTCGGCGCCAAGGCGGTGATCACGGGCGACGTGAGTCAGATCGATCTGCCCAAGGGCCAGTTGTCGGGCCTGATCGATGCCGAGCGCGTGCTCAAGCGCGTGTCGGGCATCGCCCTCACGCGCTTCAGCAGCGCCGACGTGGTGCGCCATCCGCTGGTGGCTCGCATCGTCGATGCCTACGACAGCGCACGCAAGGACGACGCCGCATGAGCGGCGCACGCGGCATGCCGCCCACGCTCGACCTGTCTCTGCAGTTTGGCGCCTTCACCGGCGTGCAAGCGCATCGCGCCGCCCTGCCGCGCGCGGCCGTGCGCCGATGGATCCTGCACGCGCTGGCGGTGCCGGGCGAACTGTCGGTGCGCATCGTGGGCGAGACCGAAGGCCACATGCTCAACCGCCAGTACCGCGGCAAGGACTACGCCACCAACGTGCTCACGTTCGACTACGCGCAGTCGCCCGTGGTGATGGCGGATCTGGTGCTCTGCGCCCCCGTGGTGGCGCGCGAGGCGGCCGAGCAGAAGAAGACGCTCGAAGCCCACTACGCGCATCTGCTCGTGCACGGCACGCTGCACGCCCAGGGTTGGGACCACGAAACCGATGAGCGCGACGCGCTCGAGATGGAAGCACTCGAAGTGCTGTTGATGGGCTCGCTGGGTTTCGCCAATCCCTATTGAGCCGCGCGCCGGCCGCGAGCCTCAGCGCACGGTCATGGGGATCGTGACCGGCCCGTCGTTGACCAGCTCCACCTTCATGTCAGCCGCGAAGATGCCGGTCTGCACCACCGGATGCGCGGCGCGCGCCAGCTCCACAAAACGCTCGTAGAGCCGCCGGCCCTCGTCGGGTGGCGCGGCGTTGGTGAAGCTCGGACGGTTGCCGCCCGAGACGTCGGCGGCCAGCGTGAACTGGCTCACGATCAGCAGGCCGCCGCCCACGTCCTGCACGCTGAGGTTCATCTTGCCGGCCGCGTCGGAAAAGATGCGCAACTTGAGCAGCTTGGCCAGCAGGCGCTGCGCGTGTGCCTCGGTATCGCCGCGCTCGGCACACACCAGCACCAGCAGGCCGGCGCCGATCTCGCCCACCACCTGGCCATCCACCCTCACGCGGGCCTCGCTCACCCGCTGCAGCACGGCCAGCATCAGCGTCCTGGCTCCACCTCGGCCACCCCGGGGGCGGCCTGCACGTCGGCCACGGGCTCCACGCCCCGCGGCAGCATCTGGATCGACAGGCGCAGGCCCGGCACCGCCCGCACCAGCGCCGCCTCGACGTCGGCGCGACGCGCGGCGGCCCGGCCCAGCGGCCAATCGGCCGGCAGGTGCATGTGCAGGTCGAGGAAGCGGCGCTGGCCCGCGCGGCGCGAGACGACGTGGTCGAAACTCGCCGCGCCGTCGGTCTGCTGGCGCAGCACGTCTTCGACCGTGGCCAGCACCTCGGGCTCCAGCGCCTCATCCATCAGGCCCTGGGCCGCGCGCCAGACCAGGCGCACACCCTCGCGCAGGATGTTCAGGCCCACGGCGATGGCCAGCACAGGGTCGAGCCAGAGCCAGCCCGTCGCGCCCACGGCCAGCAATCCGAGCACCACGCCGGCCGATGTCCACACATCGGTCATCAGGTGGCGCGCATCGGCCTCCAGCGCCACCGAGCGCCAGGCGCGCGCGCTGCGGAACATGGCCCAGGCCAACGCAGCATTGAGCGCCGAACTCGCCACCGAAAGCGCCAGGCCCCAGCCGAGCTGTTCCAGCGGCCGGGGATCGAGCAACCGCAGCACCGCCGCCCAGACGATGGCGCCGGCCGCGCCGATGATGAGCACGCCCTCGAAGCCCGATGAGAAGTACTCGGCCTTGTGGTGGCCATAGGGATGGCCGTCGTCGGCGGGCCGCGCGGCCACAGCCACCATGGCCAGCGCGAACACCGCCGCGGCGAGGTTGACGAACGACTCCATCGCGTCCGACAGCAGGCCCACCGAACCGGTGAGGTGCCACGCCAGCATCTTGAGCACGATGGTCACCACGGCCACCGCCACGGAGATGCGCAGCAGCAGGTGGGGCGATGCGGGACGGTGAGTGGGCGAGGCGGAAGGCATGCGAGTCGGCAGATCGGACGCGGCCAAGCTTAACCGCCAGAGCGCGCCAACGCGATACGCGCACCATGGCCGCGCATGGTCGGCGACGCGCATGCATCGTTGTGGACCATTTGGTCAAAACGGTGCGCGATGAATTCCATAAGTTGTTGATTCCAAAAGACATTCAAGCTGGCACGCCGCATGCTAATTGCTGTTGTCCGGGCCAGTGACCCGGTGAAGGACATGCACATGAAAGTCGGCGTCTTCATCCCCATCGGCAACAACGGCTGGCTGCTGTCGGAGAACGCACCGCAGTACAAGCCGACGTTCGAGCTCAACAAGCAGGTCACGCTCTCGGCCGAGCACTACGGGCTGGACTTCGCGCTGTCGATGATCAAGCTGCGCGGCTTCGGCGGCAAGACCGAGTTCTGGGACCACAACCTCGAATCGTTCACGCTGATGGCGGGCCTGGCCGCCGTCACCACCAAGATCCGGCTGTTCGCCACCGCCGCCTCGCTGGTGATGCCGCCGGCCATCGTGGCGCGCATGGCATCCACCATCGATTCGATCTCGGGCGGCCGCTTCGGCCTGAACCTGGTCACGGGCTGGCAGCGGCCCGAGTATTCGCAGATGGGCATGTGGCCGGGCGACCAGTTCTTCGGCACGCGCTACGAATACCTCTCCGAATACATCCAGGTGCTGCGCGACCTCTGGGGCACCGGCCAGTCCGACTTCAAGGGCGAGCACTTCAGGATGGACGACTGCCGCCTGAGCCCGCAGCCGCAGGCCGACATGAAGGTGATCTGCGCCGGCCAGAGCGACGCGGGCATGGAGTTCTCGGCCAGGTACGCCGACTACAACTTCTGCTTCGGCAAGGGTGTGAACACGCCGACCGCCTTCGCGCCGGCGGCCCAGAAGCTGATCGATGCAACGCAGAAGACCGGCCGCCATGTCACCACCTACGTGCTGATGATGGTGATCGCCGACGAGACCGACGAGGCCGCGCGTGCCAAGTGGGAGCACTACAAGGCCGGCGCCGACGACGAGGCGATCCGGTGGCTGGGCGCGCAGGGCGCGGCCGATACGAAGTCCGGCGCCGACACCAACATCCGCCAGATGGCCGACCCGACGTCGGCCGTCAACATCAACATGGGCACGCTGGTCGGCTCGTATGCCACGGTGGCGCGCATGCTCGACGAAGTGGCGCAAGTGCCCGGCACCGAAGGCGTGCTGCTGACCTTCGACGACTTCGTCGAAGGCGTGAAGGCCTTCGGCGAACGCATCCAGCCGCTGATGGCCAGCCGTGCCGACGCCGACACGCCCGTGCCTTCGCGCGTGGCCGTCCAGCCCCTGGCCGCCTGAGGCGACACCACCCACCTCAAGGCAGCCCATGACGACCCCGGCCCACAAACCCGTCAACGCCCAGGGCCGCACCAATGCGGCCCTGACCTCCACCACGCCCGTGGGCCTGCCCGAGGCGCTGGCCGCCGGCAGCGGTGCGCTCGTGCTGCCCTCGCGGCCCGAGCCCGTGGCCTTCCACACCGCGCAGACCGCGCTGGTGGTGGTGGACATGCAGAACGCCTACGCGTCCATCGGCGGCTACGTCGACAGCGCGGGCTTCGACATCTCGGGCGCGCAGGGCACCATCGCCGGCATCCAGCGCGCCGTGGCAGCCGCACGCGCCGCCGGCATCCTGGTGGTGTTCCTGCAGAACGGCTGGGACGCGAAGTACGTCGAAGCCGGCGGCCCCGGCTCGCCCAACTGGCACAAGTCCAACGCACTCAAGGCGATGCGCGCGCGGCCCGAGCTGGCCGGCCGGTTCCTGGCCAAGGGCGGCTGGGACTACGAAATGATCGAGGCGCTCGCGCCCCAGGCGGGCGACATCGTCGTGCCCAAACCGCGCTACAGCGGCTTCTTCAACAGCGCCCTCGACAGCACGCTGCGTGCGCGCGGCATCCGCAACCTGGTGTTCACCGGCATTGCGACCAACGTGTGCGTGGAGTCGACGCTGCGCGACGCCTTCCACCTCGAATACTTCAGCGTGATGCTCGAAGACGCCACGCACGAGCTCGGCGGCGCGGCCATCCAGGCCGCCTCGGTCTACAACGTCGAGACCTTCTTCGGCTGGGTGTCGAACGTGGAGGCGTTCTGCGCCACCGTCGCGGCCGCGGCCGCGGCCGCGCCGTCCACGGTCCAGGCGTTCGCGCACGCGGCCGCGCCCGTCGCCTGAAGCCTGTCGCACCTGTGGCCCTGCCCCATCGTTCAACCGCACGGAGATCTCTCATGCCCCAGCAAGCCATCATCCCGCCCGGCACCGGCGTGCCGCTCGCCCCCTACGTGCCCGGCACGCTCGCCGACGGCATCGTCTACGTCTCGGGCACGCTGGCCTTCGACAAGGACAACAACGTCGTGCACGTGGGCGACGCCGCCGCGCAGACGCGGCACGTGCTCACCACCATCCAGGGCGTGATCGAGGCCGCCGGCGGCACGATGGCCGACGTCACCTTCAACCACGTCTTCCTCAAGGACTGGGCCGACTACCAGGCCATCAACGCGGTGTATGCCGAGTTCTTCCCGGGCAGCAAGCCGGCGCGCTACTGCATCCAGTGCGGCCTGGTGAAGCCGGACGCGCTGGTGGAGATCGCCTCCATCGCCCACATCGGCAAGAAGTGACGCCATGACCACGCTGTACCACGAGGTGCACGGCCCGGACGGCGGCGAGACCGTGCTGCTGTCCTCGGGCCTGGGCGGCTCGGCCGGCTTCTGGCAGCCGCAGGTCGGCGCGCTGGTGGCCGCCGGCTACCGCGTGGTCGCGTACGACCAGCGCGGCACCGGCCGCAGCCCCGGCGAGCTGCCGGCGCCGTATGCCATCGCCCACATGGCGCAGGACGTCATCGAGGTGATGGACGCCACGGGCACCGCCCGCTGCCACCTCATGGGCCATGCGCTGGGCGGCCTCGTGGGGCTGCAGCTCGCGCTCGATGCGCCGCAGCGCGTGGCCAGCCTGCTGCTGGTGAACGCCTGGGCCGCGCCCAACCCGCATTCGGCGCGCTGCTTCGACGCGCGGCTCGCGCTGCTGGGCGCCGTCGGCCCGCGCGCTTACGTCGAGGCGCAGCCAATCTTCCTGTATCCGGCCGCCTGGGCTGCGGACCACGCCGAGCGCGTGCAGGCCGAGGTGGAGCACGCCTTGGCGCACTTTCCCGGCGAAGCCACGATGCGCGCGCGCATTGGTGCGCTGCGCGCCTTCGACGTCGATGCGCGGCTCGGATCCATCGACGTGCCGGTGTGGGTGTCCGCCGCCATGGATGACGTGCTCGTGCCCTGGACCTCCTCGCGCCGCCTGGCCGAGCACCTGCCGCGCGCGCACTTCGAGGCGCTGCCGCACGGCGGCCATGCCCACAGCGTGACCGAGGCCGCGGCCTTCAACCAGGGCGCGCTGGACTTCCTCGCCCGTATCACCACCGGCGAGGTGCACGCATGAGAATGACCACGTCTTCCTTCGCGCCGGCCGGGCGCCTGGAGGCTGCCGCCCAGCCGGACGGCCCGCTCACGCGCGAAGCCTTCCGCGATGCCATGGCGCGCCTGGGTGCGGCCGTGCACGTCGTCACCACCGACGGCCCCGGCGGTCGCGCCGGCTTCACCGCTTCGGCCGTCTGCAGCGTGAGCGACGCGCCGCCGACGCTGCTGGTGTGCCTGAACCGCGCCGCCTCGGTCTATCCGGTGTTCGAGGCCAACGACATGCTGGTGGTGAACACCCTGGGTGCCGACCAGCAGCCGCTGTCCAGCCTGTTCGGCGGCAGGACGCCGATGGACGATCGCTTCGCCGCCGCCCACTGGCATGCCGGCCCGGGTGGTGCACCGCGCCTGGCCGACGCGGCGGTGGCTTTCGAATGCCGCATCGCCAGCCGCACGGCGGCGGGCTCGCACGACGTGCTCTTCTGCAACGTGCTGGCCGTTCACCTGGGCCCCACGGCCCATGGCCTGGTCTATTTCGACCGGCGCTATCACCCGCTGTTGCCCGCGCCGCACTGAGGCCTCGCGCCGTCCTGTCGCTGGTGTCCAATACGGGCATGCCGAACGACACCGACGCCCGACTCGAATCGCTGGAGATCAAGTCCAGCTATGCCGAGGACCTGATGGAACAGCTCAACCTGACCGTGTTCCGGCAGCAGCAGCAGATCGACCGGTTGATGGAACGCCTGGCCGAGCTGGAGCGGCGTGCGCCCGCCGCCGACTCCGGCGCACCGCGCTCGTTGCGCGACGAGTTGCCGCCGCACTACTGAAGCGCTGACTGCCGACGGCGCCTCGCCCGCACGGGCGCCACGTCACGCCTTGGCCGCCGACGCGCGCCGCCGTGCGGGCGCCGGCGCCCCCGCCGTGGCGCCCAGCGCCGCCATCGCCTGCGTGCCAGCGGCCTGGACCGTCACGCCGTCGAGCACGATGCGCTGCACGTTGGCCACCGCCTCCTCGAAGAACGCCGGGTCGTCCAGCGTGCGGCCGGTGATGGCCTGGATTTGCACCGCGAAGTCGGCGTAGTGCTGCGTGGTGGCCCACAGCGCGAACACCAGATGGTGCGGCGCCACGGGCGCGAGCCGGCCGGCGCTCACCCACGCCCGGATCACGGCCGACTTGGTGGCCACCAGTTCGCGCAGCTCGCGCGCGAGGTCGTCGCGCAGCAGCGGCGCCCCCTGGATCATCTCCAGGCAGAACAGGCGCGACGCATCGGGCCGGTCGCGTGACAGCGCGAGCTTGGCGCGGATGTAGTCGGCGATGGCCTCGCGCGGGTCCTGGTCGGCGCGGAAAGCGCGCAGCGGCTCCAGCCACACGTCCAGCAGATCACGCAGCGTGGCGACGTACAGCTCTTCCTTGTTGGCGAAGTGGTAGAGCAGGTTGCTCTTTGAGACACCCGCACGCGCGGCCACCTGGTCCACCGTGGTGCCATGCAGGCCGAAGCGCGAGAACAGCCCCAGCGCCGCGGACAGGATGACGCCGCGCTTGTCCACCGGCACGCGCGGCGCGCGGCTGCGTGGCTTGCGGGCAGTGGCGGCTGCCTCGGCCTTGCGGCGCGGGGCTGCGGCGCGTTCGGGGGCGCGCGTGCCGTTGCGCGCTGCGGGGGCCGGCTTCGTGTCGATGCTCATGTTGATCTCTTCTCCCCACGGCGGGGCCATGCATCCGGTGCGCCATGCTGCCACAGGACAGTCAGGCACAGCACGAACCGTGCACGGTGCGCACGGCGATGGCAGCCGCCGCGTGCACCAGCACGGCGGGTCACGGATCGCAATGGTGCCCGCACGGACATCCAGACTGCCACGGGCGCACCAGTGCGGCGCGGCGCCGGTCGCGCGCAGGCGGCGCCGCCCGCGCAGTGCGGCCATTTGTCCAACTGGTCCAAGTGGCACGGTCGTTGCATGCCGCGCTCTCCGATGTCTGTGCCCGCCAGCCGCGGGCCTCACCGGAGCCTTTCGACATGCCGACACTGAGCGTCCCCATCATCGACCTGAAGCCGTGGTTCGTCGGCACGCCCGAGGGCCGCGCCGCGGTGGGCCGCGCTGTCGATGCCGCGTGCCGCGACATCGGCTTCCTGGTCATCACCAACCACCAGATTCCGGCCGAGCTGATCGGGCGCGTGTCGCGCGCGTCGCGCGAATTCTTCGCGCTGCCGCTGGCCGACAAGCGCCGCGTCGACCGGCCGCGCGACGACGCCGTGCGCGGCTACAGCGCTGTGGGCGAAGAAGGCCTGTCGTACAGCCTGGAAGAAGCCGCCCCCGGCGACCTGAAGGAATCGTTCTCCATCGGCCCCTCGGGCGTGCCCGATGACGAATACCACCGCGGCCCCGCCGCTGGCGCGCATTTCGAACCCAACGTCTGGCCCGAGGGCCTGCCGGGTTTCCGCGAGGCGTACACCGAGTATTTCGACGCGATGAGCCACCTCTCGCGCGAACTCATGCGCATCTTCGCCACGGGGCTGGGCCTGCCGCTGCATTTCTTCGACGACAAGATCGACAGGCACATCAGCATGTTCCGCGTGCTGAGCTATCCGCCGCAGAACGAGCCGCCGCTGCCCGGCCAGTTGCGCGCCGGCGCGCACAGCGACTACGGCAGCCTGACCATCGTGCTGCCCGACGGCCCGGGCCTGCAGGTGTTCAACAAGGCCGGCCAGTGGGTGGATGTCCCGAGCGTCGAAGGGGGCCTGGTGGTCAACATCGCCGACCTGATGATGCAGTGGACCAACGACGAATGGGTGTCGACGCTGCACCGTGTGACCAATCCGCCATTCGACGACGCGATGCGCAACGTGCGCCGCCAGTCACTGGTGTTCTTCCACCAGCCCAACTACGACGCCATGGTCGAATGCCTGCCCGTCTGCCTGGCCGAAGGCGCAGCGCCGAAGTACGCGCCCGTCAGTTCGGGCGATCACCTGACATCGAAGTTCGTCAAGCAGACGACCTTCGGCGGCACCACGACCACCAAGGCGTGAGCGGACGATGGCCCACCTTTCCTATGTCAACGTCTTCGCCAAAGACATCGTCGCGCTTTCGGGCTTCTACCAGCGCGTGTTCGGCTTTGCCGAGATCGAGGCGATCCGCTCGCCGATCTTCCGCGGGCTCGACACCGGCAAGTCCAGCCTCGGCTTCAACGCGCTCGATGCGTACGAGCTGCTCAAGCTCTCCGAGCATTCGGACACGAAGGGCATCAAGTTCCTGCTCAACATCGACGTGGACAGCCAGGCCGACGTGGACCGCATGGTGCCCGTCGCGCTGGGCGCGGGCGCCACGCTGGTCAAGGCGCCCTATGTCACTTACTACAACTGGTACCAGGCCGTGCTGCTCGATCCCGAGGGCAACGTGTTCCGCATCAACTTCATGATGTGACGCGCACGGCCGCGCCTGCTTCCTTTCCTCAGCAACCCCGCAGTTTTCAAGGCCCTTCCATGCAGTACCCCGTCTCCCGCCGTGCCCTCGCCGCCATCGCCGTCCTCGTGGGGGGCGCCGCCCTCGCCGCGCCCGCGCTGGCCGCCGGCCCTTTCAAGCTCACCGGTGAGCCCAAGATCGCGATGATCTATTTCGGCCCCAAGAACGACGGCGGCTGGACGCAGGCCTTCGACGAGGCGCGCATCAAGATGGAAGCGCAACTGGGCCAGAAGATCCAGTTCGTCGAGAAGATTCCCGAAGATGCATCCGCCATCCGCCCGGTGGCCGAGCGCTTCATCTCGCGCGGCGCCAACATCGTGATCGGCACCGCCTTCGGCTATTCCGACACCTTCAAGGAACTGGCCGCCAAGTACCCCAAGGTCGCGTTCCTCAACGCCTCGGGCACGACCAACAGCGACAACCTCGAATCGTTCTACGGCCGCACCTACGAAAGCCAGTACCTGTGCGGCATGGCCGCCGCCGCCACCAGCACGACGGGCAAGCTCGGCTTCGTGGCCGGCAACCCGGTGGGCAGCGTCAACTGGACCATCAACGCCTTCGCACTCGGCGCGCAGAAGGTCAACCCGGCCGCCACCGTGAACGTGATCTATACGGGCGCCTGGAACGACCCGGTCAAGGAGCGCACGGCCGCATCGGCCCTGCTCGACCAGGGCATCGACGTGATCGGCCAGCACGTCGACACGCCCACGCCGCAGATCGTGGCGCAGGAGCGCGGCAAACACGGCACCGGCCTGCACCGCGACATGCGCCAGTACGCACCCAAGGCCACGGTCTGCTCGGCCGTGTGGTCATGGGACAAGTTCCTGGTGCCGCAGGTGAAGAAGATCATCGCCGGCCAGTGGACGCCCAACCCCCATGGCGACCTCGCGCCGATGAGCCGTGGCGGCACCGACATCGCCGGCTTCGGCCCGGCCGTTCCGGCCGACAAGGTCAAGCTGATCGAGGCCGAGCGCGACGCGATCATGAAAGGCAAGCACGTCTACGCCGGCCCCCTGGCCGACCGCGACGGCAGGCAACGCGTGGCCGCCGGCGCCGTCCTCTCCGATGGCGACCTCTGGAAGATGGACTGGTTCGTCAAGGGCGTGGTCACGCAGAAGTGAGCCCCGCATGAAGACCATTCCCGTCATCGACCTGCACGGCAACTACGACCCGGCCGCGCCCGCCGCGCGCGCCGCCGTGGCCGACCTGCACCACGCGCTCACCACCTACGGCTTCGCGTACATCGCCGGCCACAACGTGTCTGATGCCTCACGCGCCGCCGCCTTCGAGGCCTCGCGCGAGTTCCACGCCTCGCCGCTGGACCAGAAGAACGCGCTGGCGATCAACGAGTTCCACCGCGGCTACATGCCGCTGGCCAGCGACACCATCAAGACCTCATCCGTGGCGCAGGTGACGCGCCCCAACATGAGCGAATCGCTCATGCTCATGCACGAGGTGGCCGAGGACGACCCCGATTTCGGCCGCCCGATGAACGGGCCCAACCAGTGGCCCGACTGGATCCCGGAGTTCCGCCCGCGCGTGGAACGCTACATCGGTGAGGTGGACACGCTGGGCCGCTACGTGATCCGGCTGATGGCCATGAGCCTGGATCTCGACGCGTATGCGCTGGACGCGCCGTTCGAGAAGCCCACCACCTTCCTGCGGATGCTGCACTACCCGCCGCAGGCACCCGACGACGCCGACAACTTCGGCTCGGCCCCGCACACCGACTACGGCTTCGTCACGCTGCTGGCGCAGGACGACTCGGGCGGCCTGCAGGTGCGCCCTCGCGGCACCGACCACTGGATCGACGCGCCGCCCATCCCGGGCACCTACGTGCTCAACGTGGCCGACATGCTGGCGCGCTGGACCAACAACCGCTTCGTCTCGACGCCGCATCGCGTGGTCAACCGCTCCGGCAGGGACCGCTACTCGCTGCCCTACTTCCTCGACACCCACATCGACGCCGTCATCGACTGCCTGCCCACGTGCGTGAGCGAGGCGAATCCGGCGAAGTTTCCGCCGCTGCGCTACGGCGACCGGCTGGAGCAGCACATGAGCACCAACTACAGCAACGATCACCGCAGCGAGCGCCAGCAGCGCACGTCGAAATCGTCGCTCGAAACCGCCTGACGCCCGTCGTGCACAGGCCATCGCCCCTTCCGTTTCCCGTGTCCCGTGTCGTTTCCTTCCTGATTCCATAACCCGGAGGTCTTCATGTTGTCCAAGCGCTTCTACCGGATGTCCGCCCTGATGGCGGGCGCGATGGCCCTGCTGACGGCGGGTACCGCCTCGGCGCAGGCCGGCTTCTCCCTCACCGGCAAGCCGGTCATCGCGATGCTGTACTACGGCCCCAAGAACGATGGCGGCTGGACGCAGGCCTTCGACGAGGCCCGCGTGAAGATCGAGGCCGCGCTGGGCCAGAAGGTGCAGTTCGTGGAGAACGTGGGCGAGGACGCGTCGGTCATCAAACCGGCGGCCGAGCGCTTCATCTCGCGCGGCGCCAACATCGTGATCGGCACCGCCTTCGGCCAGTCCGATTCATTCAAGGATCTGGCGGCCAAGCATCCGAAGGTGGCGTTCCTCAACGCCTCGGGCACCACCAACGGGCCCAACCTCGAATCGTTCTACGGCCGCACGTACGAGAGCCAGTACCTGTGCGGCATGGCCGCGGGCGCGGCCAGCAAGAGCGGCAAGCTCGGCTTCGTGGCGGCCAACCCGTTCGGCGTGGTCAACTGGACGGTCAACGCCTTCGCGCTCGGCGCGCAGAAGATCAACCCGGCCGCCACGGTCAACGTGATCTACACCGGCACCTGGAACGACCCGGTGAAAGAACGCGCCGCCGCCTCGGCCCTGATCGACCAGGGCGCCGACGTGATCGGCCAGCACGTCGACAGCCCCACGCCGCAGATCGTGGCGCAGGAGCGCGGCGTCTACGGCACCGGCCACCACCGCGATCTTCGGCAGTTCGCGCCCAAGGCCACGCTGTGCTCGTCGGTGTGGGTGTGGGACAAGTTCCTCGTCACCGAGCTCAGGAAGATCATCGCGGGCAACTGGAAACCCGAGCCCTACGGCGCCTTCATCCCCATGAGCGCCGGCGGCACCGACATCGCGGGCTTCGGCGCGGCCGTACCGGCCGACAAGGTGAAGGTCATCCAGGCCGAGCGCGACGCGATCATGAAGGGCAAGCACATCTACGCCGGCCCGCTCAATGACCGTGAGGGCAAGCAGCGTGTGGCCGCGGGTGCCGTGCTGTCCGATGCCGATCTCTGGAAGATGGACTGGTACGTGAAAGGCGTGGTGACGCAGAAATGATTCCCCCCCAGGCTCCGCGCTTCGCGCTCCTCCAACCCCCTTCCGGGGGCGCCGCCTGCAGCCCGGCGAAGCCGGTTCCGCGGCGGCTGCCGGCTTCGATGGTGGCTGATCCGTCAGCCAGGTCCGTGAAGGCTGTGCGTTGAGCGGGTCTGCACTTTCGCTCAGCGGCATCCGCAAGAGCTTCGACGGCTTCCTGGCCCTGCAGGACGCGCACTTCACCGCCCGCTGGGGCGAGGTGCATGCCCTGCTGGGCGAGAACGGCGCGGGCAAGTCGTCGCTGATGAACATCGCCGCGGGGCTGTACGCACCCGAGGCGGGCGAGCTGCTGGTGGACGACAACGCCGTGCGGCTTGCGGGCCCCAGGGATGCGGCGCGGCACCGCATCGGCATGGTCCACCAGCATTTCAAGCTGGTGCGGCCATTCACCGCTGCGCAGAACATCCTGCTGGGCCTGCCCGCGCCCGAAGGCGGCGCGGGCTACGGCGCGCGGCTGGCCGAGGTGGAAGAACGCATGCGCGCGCAGGCGGGCGACCTCGGCTTCGCCATCGATCCGCGCCAGCGCATCGACCAGATGTCGATCGCCGAGCAGCAGCGGGTGGAAATCCTCAGGGTGCTGCTGGCCGGCGCGCGCATCCTCATCCTCGACGAACCCACCGCCGTGCTGACGGACGTGGAGGCCGAGCGCCTGCTGGCCACCGTGCATGGCCTGGCGCGGCGCGGCAGTGCCGTGGTGCTGGTCACGCACAAGATGGCCGACGTGAAGACCTGGGCCGACCAGGTGACGGTGATGCGCGGTGGCCGCACCGTGGCAACGGTCGACCCGAAGGCCACGCCTGTGGCCGAGCTGGTGCGCCTGACCGTGGGCGAAGCCGTGCCGGCGCGCGTGCGCACCGACGGCTCGCGCGGCGCGCCGCACCTGGTCGTGAAAAATCTCTCGCGGCGCGCGGCCGATGGCCGTGCCGTGCTGGAGGG
>JAGOCV010000031.1 GCA_017998575.1 Burkholderiaceae bacterium | reverse complement strand
GCTCAGGGCAGGGGATGTCGGTGCCTGCCTACATCGGGCGTGGCGATGCGCGATGGCCTACACTTTGGCGCGGGACAACGCGGCCCTATCGGCGCCGCGCCACTTCGAGCACAACAGCAGCACAACACTGACGCGTCGCGGCCCCGAGCCGGCGGCGCGCACCGCGGCCTTCGACATGATCATCCAGAGCCTTCTCGACACCGACCTGTACAAGTTCACGATGATGCAGGTGGTGCTCCACCAGTTTCCGGGGGCGCAGGTGGAATACAAGTTCCGTTGCCGCAACGCCGGCGTGCAACTGGCGCCGCTGGCCGAGGAAATCCGCGAAGAGATCCGCGCGCTGTGCCAGCTGGGCTTCACCGAGGCCGAGCTTGACTACCTGCGATCGATGCGCTTCATCAAAAGCGACTTCATCGATTTCCTCGGCCTGTTCCGCCTCAACGAGAAGTACATCACCGTCACCCCGCTGGACTCGGGCGAGATCGACATCGCCATCCGCGGGCCCTGGCTGCACACCATCCTGTTCGAGATTCCGGTGCTGGCCATCGTCAACGAGGTCTACTTCCGCAACGGGCATCCGGCGCCTGACCTGGCGGAAGGCCGGGCCCGTCTGAAACACAAGATCGCCCAGTTGCAGGGCGAAGGCCTGCGCGACCTGAAGATCGCAGACTATGGAACGCGCCGCCGCTTCTCCCGCGAGTGGCACCGCGAGGTGCTGGGCGAGCTCGGCCAGCGCCTGGGCACGGGGCAGGGGGGCCAGTTCGCAGGCACCAGCAACGTGCTGTATGCGATGGAGCTGGGCTACACGCCGCTGGGCACGATGGCGCACGAATACCTGCAGGCCTGCCAGGCACTGGGCCCGCGCCTGCGGGACAGCCAGGTGTTCGGCTTCGAGTCATGGGCGAAGGAGTATCGCGGCGACCTGGGTATCGCGCTCTCCGATGTGTATGGCATGAGCGCATTCCTGCGCGACTTCGACATGTTCTTCTGCAAGCTGTTCGATGGCGCACGCCATGACAGTGGCGATCCGTTCAGCTGGGGCGAACGCATGATCGCGCACTACGCCAGCAACCGCGTCGATCCGCGCACCAAGACCCTGATCTTCAGCGACGGGCTCACCATCCCGCGCACCATTGAGCTCTACCGCCAGTTCCGTGGCCGTTGCCAGCTGGCGTTCGGCATCGGCACCAACCTCACCAACGACCTGGGCTACGAGCCATTGCAGATCGTCATCAAGATGGTGCGCTGCAACGGCCAGCCCGTCGCCAAGCTGTCGGACACGCCGTCCAAGAACATGTGCGACGACGAACGCTACCTGGCTTACCTGCGCCAGGTGTTCGAGATTCCGCAACCCGCATGAAGTCCTGGCGTCAGACCCTGCGGCCGTGCGCGCTGCGCGCCTGCGGCCTGTCGCTCGCGCTGGCATTGCCAGGCCTGGCGCGTGCGGCCGACATCGACGGCGGCGCACTCGCACTGGGCTGGGGTGTACCGTTCGCCGGCCTGCTGCTGTCGATCGCGCTGGTGCCGCTGCTGGCGCCGGTGTTCTGGCACCACCATTTCGGCAAGGTGACGGCGGCCTGGGCACTGTCCTTCCTGCTGCCGTTCGCCGGGCAGTTCGGCGTGGCTGCGGCCGGCGCGAACGTGGTGCACGCGCTGCTGGCCGAGTACCTGCCCTTCGTCATCCTGCTGCTGGCGCTCTACACCGTGGCTGGGGGCATCCACATCCGCGGCAACCTGCACGGCAGCGCGGGCCTGAACACCGGCATCCTCGCGCTGGGCGCGGTGCTGGCGAGCTTCATGGGCACCACCGGCGCGTCGATGCTGCTGATCCGGCCGCTGATCCGTGCCAACGACAACCGCCGCCGCAATGCGCACGTGGTGATCTTCTTCATCTTTATCGTCTCCAACGCGGGCGGTGCGCTCACGCCTCTGGGCGATCCGCCGCTGTTCCTCGGCTTCCTGAAAGGCGTGAGCTTCTTCTGGACGCTGCAGCACATCGTCGCGCCGACGGCGTTCCTCATCGGCGTCCTGCTGGCGCTGTTCTATGCGCTCGACAGCTGGATGCTGCGGCGCGAGCAGGGCGCTGCCGCGCCGTTGCCCGATCCCACGCCCGACACGCCCCGGCTGGGTATCGAAGGCGGCCGCAACTTCGCGCTGCTGGGGGCGGTGGTGGGCCTGGTGCTGCTGTCCGGTTTCTGGAAGTCGCCCGTGGTGTTCGACGTGGCCGGCACGCGGGTGGGTCTGCCGGGTCTGGTGCGTGATGCGGGCCTGCTGGCGGTGACCGCACTCTCGTTGTGGTGCACGCCGCGCGCGGTGCATGACGCCAACCAGTTCGGCTGGGCACCGATGGCCGAGGTGGCAAAGCTGTTCGCGGGCATCTTCCTGACCATCATCCCCGTGATCGCGATGCTGCGCGCGGGCGAAGCGGGGCCTTTTGGCGCCATCGTGGCCGCCGTCACGCGGCCCGACGGATCGCCCGACCCGGCGATGTACTTCTGGGCCACCGGCGCGCTGAGTTCGTTCCTCGACAACGCGCCCACCTACCTCGTATTCTTCAATACGGCGGGCGGTGATGCCCAGGTGCTCATGACCACGCTGGCGTCCACCCTCGCGGCCATCTCGGCGGGTGCCGTGTTCATGGGCGCCAACACCTACATCGGCAATGCGCCCAACCTCATGGTCAAGGCCATCGCCGAAGACCGGGGGGTGCGCATGCCCAGCTTCTTCGGCTACATGGCGTGGTCCTGTGCGATCCTGCTGCCGCTGTTCGCCGTCATGACTTTCATCTGGTTCCGCTGAACGAAGACCCATCCAATGACCAAGCCCCGCATCCTCATCGCCCGCGACGTGTTTCCCGAAACCGTCGAGCGCCTGTCGCAGCATTTCGACGTCGAGACCAATCCTGGCGTCGGGCCGTTCGCCCGCGACGAGCTGATCGCTCGCCTGCAGGGCAAGGCGGGTGTCTTCACCACCGGCAGCGAGCAGATCAACGCCGACGTGCTGGCCGCATGCCCCGACCTGAAGATCTGCGCCAACATGGCCGTGGGCTACAACAACTTCGACGTGGCGGCCATGACTGCGCGCGGCGTGCTGGCCACCAACGCGCCCGACGTGCTCACCGAGACGACGGCCGACTTCGGCTTCGCGCTGCTGATGGCCACCGCGCGCCGCCTCACCGAGAGCGAGCATTACCTGCGCGCCGGCAAATGGAACAGCTGGAGCTACGACATGTTCGCGGGCAGCGACATCCACGGCTCCACGATGGGCATCATCGGCATGGGCCGTATCGGCCAGGGCATCGCCCGGCGTGGCGCGCATGGCTTCGGCATGAAGGTGATCTATCACAACCGTTCGCGCCTGTCGCCCGCGCTGGAGGCCGAGTGCAAGGCCACCTATGTGGCCAAGGACGAATTGCTGCGCACGGCCGACCACGTGGTGCTGGTGCTGCCTTTCACGCCCGAGAACCGGCACACCATCGGTGAGGCTGAGCTCAGGCTCATGAAGCCCACGGCCACGCTGGTCAACATCGCGCGCGGTGGCATCGTGGACGATGCGGCGCTGGCCAGGGCACTGGCTGCCCGCCAGATCTCGGCCGCCGGCCTCGATGTCTTCGAGGGCGAACCCAAGGTGCATCCCGATCTGCTGGCGCTCTCCAATGTGGTCCTGACGCCGCACATCGCCAGTGCCACCATTCCCACCCGCCTGGCCATGGCCACGCTGGCGGCAGACAACCTGATCGGCTATCTGGTGCACGGCAAGCCGCTCACGCCGATCAATCCCGAGGTGCTGGCAGCCTGATGGATGCACCGCAGACGCTGCTGACCTGGCTGCTGCTGGCGCTGGGCGTCGCCAATCTGGTGCTCCTGTTGTGGCTGGCATGGCGCCGGCCTGTTGCGCAGGGCAGTGGCGGCGAGTCACTGGCCGTGCAACTCACGGCGGGCCACGACCGCATCGAACGCGAGATGCGCCGCGAGATCGCCGACAGCGCGCGCGCCACGCGGCAGGAGCTGGCGCAGAGCCTTGTCACCTTCCAGCAGGCGCTGGTGCAGCAGGGTGCCGAGGCCACGCGCACGCAGAACGCGCAGATCGACGCCTTCGCGCAGCAACTGGCCGTGCTGCAGAAATCGCTGGGCGACACGCTCACGCATCAGTTGCACGCGCTGTCCGAATCCAACGCCCGGCGCATCGGCGAGGTACGCGCCACGCTGGAGGCGCAACTCGCGCTGCTGCAGCAGAACAATGCCGCCAAGCTCGAGGAAATGCGCAAGACGGTGGACGAAAAGCTTCAGAGCACGCTCGAAACCCGGCTGGGCGAGAGCTTCCGCCAGGTGGCCGAGCGGCTGGAGCAGGTGCACAAGGGGCTTGGCGAGATGCAGACGCTGGCCCAGGGCGTGGGTGACCTCAAGCACCTGCTGACCAACGTGAAGACGCGCGGCATCTTCGGCGAGGCGCAGCTGGCCTCGCTGCTGGAGCACGTGCTCTCGCCCGAGCAGTACGCCGCGCAGGTGGCCACCCGGCCGGGTTCGCGCAACGTGGTCGATTTCGCCATCCGCCTGCCGGGCCGCAGCGACGATGGCACGCCCGTGTGGCTGCCGATCGATGCCAAGTTCCCGAACGAGGATTACGAACGGCTGCTCGATGCGCAGCAGCGTGCCGATGCCGCCGCCGCCGACATCGCCGGCCGCGCACTGGAAGCCCGCATTCGCCTGGAGGCACGCGCCATGGCCGAGAAATACGTCGAGCCACCGCACACCACCGATTTCGGCATCCTGTTCCTGCCCACCGAAGGGCTCTACGCCGAGGTGCTGCGCCGCCCCGGGCTGGTGGAAGTGCTCCAGCGCGACTACCGCATCAGCATCGCGGGGCCGACCACGCTGCTGGCCATGCTCAATTCGCTGCAGATGGGCTTTCGCACGCTGGCGCTCGAGAAGCGCTCCAGCGAGGTCTGGCAGGTATTGGGCGCGGTCAAGACCGAGTTCGGCAAATTCGGCGAAGTGCTCTCCAAGGTGCGCGAACACACGCAGACCGTGCTCAACACGCTCGACAAGGCGCAGACGCGCACCAACGTGATGAACCGCGCGCTGCGCGGCGTCGAGGCTCTGCCTGAGGCCGAGAGCGCACGCCTGCTGCCTGCCGCGCGCGAGGCGGACGAGTGAACGCCGAACTGGCCCGCCTGATCGCTTCGCAGATCTGCATTCATGCCTGCATGACCGGCGTGCGCCTGGCCGCGCCGCTGCTGGCGCTGCGTGAAGGCTACAGCGCCGTGGCCGTGGGTGCGCTGCTGGCGCTGTTCGCGCTGATGCAGGTGTTCCTGGCGTTGCCGGCGGGCCGCTTCGCCGATCGCCATGGCGTGCGCCTGCCGGTGCGGCTCTCGGTCACTGTCGCCGCGCTGGGCGCTCTGGCGGCGGCGATCTGGCCCACCTATCCGGTGCTGTGCCTGTCGGCGCTGACCTCGGGCGCGGCGGCCGGCTCGGCCGTGATCGCGCTGCAGCGCCACGTGGGCCGGGCCGTGCATTCCACCAAGGCGTTGCGTCAGGTGTTCAGCTGGCTGGCGCTGGGGCCGGCCATCTCCAATTTCATCGGACCTTTCGCGGCCGGCCTGATGATCGACCATGCAGGGCTGGTGGCTGGCGATACCCGCGGCTATCGCCTGGCGTTCCTGCTGATGGCGGTGCTGCCGCTGTTGGCGTGGTGGTGCGTGCACGGCGTCAAGGAGCTGGCGCCGCCTGCCCGAGACCCCGCGCAGGCGAGGCCGCGGGCCTGGGACCTGCTGCGCGAACCGGTGTTCCGCCGCCTGCTGATGGTCAACTGGTTCCTATCCTCGTGCTGGGACGTGCACACCTTCGTCGTGCCGATCCTGGGGCATGAGCGCGGCCTCTCGGCTTCGCTGATCGGCACCATCCTCGGCGCGTTCGCCATGGCGGCGGCGGCCGTGCGGCTGGTGTTGCCGCTGGTGGCCGACCGCCTGCGCGAGTGGGCGGTGATCGCGGGCGCCATGGCGTGCACGGCGATGCTGTTCGCGCTGTACCCGCTGCTGCCCTCGGCGGGCGCGATGATGACGTGTTCGGTCGCGCTGGGCTTCGCGCTCGGCTCGGTGCAGCCCATGGTGATGAGCATGCTGCACCAGATCACGCCCGAGGCGCGCCACGGCGAAGCGCTGGGCCTGCGGCTCATGACCATCAACGCTTCCAGCGTCAGCATGCCGATGCTGTTCGGTGCGCTGGGCACCGTGACCGGCGTGGCCGGCGTGTTCTGGCTCGTGGGCGCCGTGGTGGGGCTGGGCACGCGCACGGCGTGGCAGTTGCGCGCGGCCGCGCTGCCCGGCGCGGCCCACGCCTCGGGGCATCAGAGCGAGTAGAACGCGCGGATCGCTTCCCACGCCGCCTCGGGCGTATCGACGATGCTGAAGAGCTTGAGGTCTTCGGGCGAGATCGTGCCTTCCTCCAGCAGGACTTCCAGGTTGAGCAGGCGGTTCCAGTAGTCGCTGCCGAACAGGATGATGGGCACGGGCTTGGCCTTGCGTGTCTGCACCAGCGTCACTACCTCGAACAGCTCGTCGAGCGTGCCGAAGCCGCCGGGGAAGGTGACGAGGGCTTTCGCGCGCATCATGAAGTGCATCTTGCGCAGCGCGAAATAGTGGAACTTGAAGCTCAGCGACGGCGTGACGTAGGGGTTGGCGCTCTGCTCGTGCGGCAGCGCGATGTTCAGGCCCACCGTGGGCGCGCCCATCTCGTGCGCGCCGCGGTTGGCGGCTTCCATGATGCCTGGGCCGCCCCCTGTGCACACGTGCAGGCAGTCGTCGGCGCCCTTGCCGTGGCTGTGCGTGGCGACCAGGCGGCCGAACAGGCGGGCCTGTTCGTAGTAGTGCGCGTTGCGTGTCTGCCGGCGCGCCAGCGCCAGGGCGGCTTCGTCGCCGCTGGCCTCGGCCGCGGCCAGTTGCACGGCGGCGGTTTCGGGCGACGGGAAACGCGCGCTGCCATACACCACGACGGTGTGATGCACGCCCTGGGCCTGCTGGTCGAGATCGGGCTTGAGCAGTTCGAGCTGGAAGCGGATGCCTCGCGTCTCGCGGCGCAGCAGGAACTCGGGGTCGGCGAAGGCCAGGCGGTAGGCGTCGGGCTGGAGCGCGAAGCCTTCGTTCGAGTGGGCCTGCAGTTCGGCCCACGCGTCGGCCAGCCGCTGTTCGGAGAGGTTGTGCGTGTTTTCCATGATTTCGATCTAGAGTCCGATGGCCAGCGCCAGCGGTATGAAGAAGACGGACAGCAGCGTGCCGAGCAGCACCATCGCGGCCACGCGCTCGGGTTCCTGCCGGTAGCGCTCGGCCAGCATGAACTGCAGCACGGCCGGCGGCAGGGCGCCAAAGAGGATCAGCTGCGCACGCTGGTCGCCTTCGAAGCCCAGCAGCCAGGCCAGCATGAGCGCCACGCCCATGCCCAGCAGCGGCCGGGCCAGCGCGCCCAGCAGGCCGGAGCCGATGGTTTCTGCCCGCAGGCTGTTGAGCCGCGCACCCAGGGTGAACAGCATGATCGGCACCGAAGCACTGCCCAGGAGGTTCATGCCGTCCATCACCAGCTCGGGCGGACGCACGCCGGTGATGGCGCTGGCGAAGCCCAGGCCGCTCGAGATCATGAGCGGACTGACCAGCAGCTCGCGTGTGCGTGCATCGGTGCTGGTGATGCGCATGCCCACCGCCGAGTGCAGCAGGTTGCTCACCGAGAACAGCGCCACGGCGGCGCCGAAGCCGGCCGGGCCGAAAGCCAGCAGGGCCAGCGGCAGTCCCATGTTGCCGCAGTTGCCGAACATCACGACCGGCACCAGCGTGCGCGGCTGGGTTCCGGTGGCCCGCGCCAGCAGCCATGCCAGCGTGCCCGTCAGCAGGATGACGACGACGGCCGCCATCACGAGCGGCAGGTGGTCGGCCAGCCTGAAATCCCGCGCCGCCAGCGCGTGGTAGATCAGAAAGGGCGACAGCTTATCGACCGCGATGCGGTTGAGCGTGGACATGTCCACCCGCGTTCGCCTTGCGTACGCCCAGCCCACCGTGGCCACGAAGAACACGGGCACGATGATGCTGGCGATGCGTTGCAGGAGATCCATGAGGAGGACGCGGGCAGGAAGAAAAAAGGCCCCGTCAGGAGCCTTTCTCGTACAGGGAGCCGGTGACGTGCGTCACCGCTCAGACGCGCTTGCGGTATTCGCCAGTGCGCGTATCGATTTCGATGCGGTCGCCCTGATCGACGAACAGCGGCACGGGCACTTCGAAGCCGGTGGCGATCTTGGCGGGCTTGAGCACCTTGCCCGATGTGTCGCCCTTGACGGCGGGTTCGGTCCAGGTGACTTCGCGCTCGACGCTGGTGGGCAGTTCGACCGAAATGGCCTTGCCGTCGTAGAACACCACTTCGACGGTCATGCCGTCTTCGAGGTAGTGCAGGGCGTCGCCCATGTTCTCGGCCTCGACTTCGTACTGGTTGTACTCGGTGTCCATGAACACGTACATCGGGTCGGCGAAGTAGGAGTACGTGCAGTCCTTCTTGTCCAGCACGATCTGGTCCATCTTGTCATCGGCCTTGAAGACGACTTCGGTGCCCATGTTGTTGAGCAGGGCCTTGAGCTTCATGCGCACGGTGGCGCTGTTGCGGCCGCCGCGGCTGTATTCGGTCTTGAGCACGACCATCGGGTCCTTGCCGTGCATGATGACGTTGCCGGCGCGGATTTCTTGAGCGATTTTCATGGCGTCTTTTCGGAGGTTGGGCCGCCTGGCGAAGCCGGCCGGCGCTTCCAGGGCGATGCCTGTGTCTGAAGAGCTGGCGCCGGGCCCGGTGGGGCGGCTGGGAGAAGCGGCCGGACCTGCCGGAACGCCGCAAAGCCTTGTATTTTATCGCCTTTTCGGGCGCGCCTTGCCCGTCACCGCCGCTGCCGGTTCAGGCGGGCAGGCCTGCAGCCAGCGCCTGGACCACCTCGGCGGCTGGCACGTCGCGGGCGGCTGCCGCGTACTGTCCGGCCCACAGGGGCGAGAAGTCGCCGCTGCCCTGAGCCTCGGCGGCGGACCGCAGCGGCGACATGCCGGCGGTGGCCAGCGGGAATGCCGGCGCCGCGGGGCTGATCGGTCCCCATTCGCGCATGAAGCGGTTGACGATGCCGCGCGCCGGGCGTCCGGTGAACAGGTTGGTCAGCGCCGTGTGGTGGGCGTCGGGGGCAGCCAGCGCCGCGCGGTGGATGGTGCTGGTGGTGGCTTCGGGGCAGCGCAGAAAGGCCGTGCCGACCTGCACGCCGGCAGCCCCGAGCGCCAGCGCTGCCGCCACGCCCTGCGCATCGCCGATGCCACCAGCGGCGATGACCGGCACACGCACGGCCTGCACCGCCTGCCGCACCAGCGCCAGCGTGCCCAGTTGGGTGGTGAGGTCGTCGTTCAGGAACATGCCCCGGTGGCCACCGGCTTCCAGGCCCTGGGCGATCACCGCATCGGCCCCGTGCGCTTCGAGCCAGCGCGCCTCTTCGACCGTGGTGGCCGAACTGAGCACCGCGGCCCCCCAGGCGCGCACGCGCGCCATCAGTTCGGCCGAAGGCAGGCCGAAATGGAAGCTCACCACGCGCGGGCGGAACGGCTCGATGGCGTCGGCCAGCGCGTGGCTGAATGGCTGCCGGCCGGCGCCGGCCGTGATCTGCGTGGCATCGACACCGAATGCGGCATAGGCCGGCGCCAGGGCCGCGCGCCAGACGGATTCGCGCGCGTCGTCGGGCGATGGCGGTGCGTGGCAGAAGAAGTTCACATTGAATGGCAGACCGCCGCCCGCGTCGGCCAGCGCCTGCAGCTCGGCGCGCAACTGCTCGGCGGACAGCATGGCGCAAGGCAGCGAGCCCAGCGCGCCGGCGCGGCTCGTCGCCAGCGCGAGTGCGCTGCCCTGCGAGCCGGCCATCGGTGCCTGAATGAGCGGCAGGCGCGTGCCCAGCAGATCGAGCAGGCGACGGGTCAGAGACGAAGTCATGGTGTCAGGCTCCGGTTTCGATGACGGCCACCAGGTCGATCTCGACCGGCGCATCCTTGGGCAGCTGGTACACACCGATCGACGTGCGCGCGTGGATGCCGGCCTCGCCCAGCACGGTGTGCAGCACTTCGGAGGCGGCATCGGCCACCTCGCTGATCTGCGTGAAATCGGGCGCACATTGCACGTAGACGTTGATCTTGAGGACGCGCGCAACGTGCTCCAGGCTGCCCAGCGCCTGCAGCGTCAGGCCCAGCGTCCGCATCGCACACACGCGCGCGGCGGCTTGCGCCTGGGTCAGCGTCAGCGTGTCACCGACCCGACCCGTGGCCACCAGCGCCGTGCCCACCCGCGGCACCTGGCCGCTGATGTGCAACTGACCCCCGTGGACGACGGCTGGAGCGTAGTTGCCGCCCACCAGGATCTCGCCTTCGAAGTCGTGGCCGAGCTGGCGGGCGATCTCGCGGAAACGGTCGATACGAGAGGTGGCGGTCATGAAAGCCTTTGCAAACGACAGGGGTCAGGGGGCCGCCGGCAGCAGTCGGGCGGCGAAGTCGATCAACTGATGGGTCAGGTCGGTCTGGGCGAGGGCGCGTGCGCGCGCCTGCTGGGCGGTGTCTCGCCAGGCCGTGAGGTCGGGCGTTGGCAGGGATCGTGTGCCGATGCCGTTCCACGCCCGCATGAAATCGCGCAGCGAGGCCGGCGCAGCCATCCAGTCGAGGAACGCGTCCAGCTTGTGATGGTGCGCGTCGTCGTGCTGGGGATAGATGTGCCAGACGAAAGCCTGGCCGGCCCACAGCGCGCGTACCAGCGAATCCTCGCCGCGCACGAAGTTGAGGTCGCAGGCCCAGAGCAGTTCGTCGAACGCCGGCTGCGGCAGCGCGGGCAGCCAGCTGATGCGCGGCGCAGCGCTGGCGACGCCGATGGCGGCTCGAACCGCATCGGTGGCGCGGCCCGGCGTGACGAGCAGATGCCAGGCGTCGTCTTGCGCCAGCTGCTGCAGCAGCGCGGGCAGGGCCGACGGCTCGTAGCAGAACAGGCTGGCCCGGCGCTCGCCGGGGCGGGCGTCGATACCGTGTGTACGCAGCCAGGCGGCGGCGTCGAAGGCGCTCTGCCGCGCCGGCAGGTCGGGCTCGCGCAGCAGGCCGCCGGTGCGGGGGGTGAAGCCCGGGTAGAAGAAGTGGCGCGTGAGGCCCGCGCCAGGCCCGCTCATCACGGGAGAGGGCAGGGCGTGGCAGCGTTCCACCCAGGCCTCGGCGCTGAGGTATTCGAGGTTGATCCAGGCCGGTGGTGCGCCGACCGCCGCGGCATCGGCCATGGCGCGCACGAAGGCATCCGGCGGCTCGCAGCCGAAGGCCTCGACGACCACTTGTGACGGCCGGGCGTCCGGCGCGTCAGGGCTCCAGCGTATGACCTCGATGCCGGGCGCGCCCTGCGGCGCCATCCAGGCGAGCGCCTCGGGGTGGTCCGCCCACAGCCGCACGCGATGGCCGCGCGCAGCGAGGTCGCGCGACAGGCGCCAGCACACGCCCAGGTCGCCATGGTTGTCGATGACCTTGCAGAAGATGTCCCAGGAGCGCGCGGCGGCCATGGCGGCGATTGTCCACAATACGGTCCATGAGTTCTGCAGGCGCCGAAGCGGCGCATTCCCCCGAGTTGCTGGCGCAGGTGGCCGCATTGCCACCGCTGCCCGGTGTGTACCGCTACTTCGACGCTCAGGATGGCGTGCTGTACGTGGGCAAGGCGCGCAACCTGAAGAAGCGCGTCTCCAGCTATTTCCAGAAGACGCACGGCGGCACGCGCATCGGCCACATGATCGGGAAGATCGTGCGGCTGGAAACGACGGTGGTTCGCAGCGAGGCCGAGGCGCTGCTGCTGGAGAACAACCTCATCAAGACACTCAAGCCGCGCTACAACATCCTGTTCCGCGACGACAAGAGTTATCCGTACCTGCGCCTGTCCATGGCGCACGACCGCGCGGGCATGCAGCCCGCCACGCTGGATGGCCTGCCGGCCTCCGCCTTTCCTCGCGTGTCGTACTACCGGGGGGCGGTCGACAAGCGTCACCACTACTTCGGCCCCTATCCGAGCGCCTGGGCCGTGAAGGAGTCGATCCTGCTGCTGCAGAAGGTATTCCGCCTGCGCACCTGCGAGGACACCGTGTTCGCGAACCGCACCCGGCCCTGCCTGCTCTACCAGATCAAGCGCTGCTCCGGACCGTGCGTGGGGCATGTATCGCCTCAGGACTACGCGGCCGACGTCGCCAGCGCCGAGGCCATGCTGGCGGGCGAGACCCAGTCGCTGCTGGCCTCGCTGGAAGCACGCATGACGGCGCATGCCGAGCAGCTCGAGTTCGAGCAGGCGGCCGAGGTGCGCAACCAGATGACGGCGCTCTCGCGCGTGTTGCATCAGCAGGCGGTGGAGACCACCAGCGACAAGGACGTGGACATCCTCGCCGTCAAGGTGCAGGGCGGTCGCGCGTGCGTGAATCTCGCCATGGTGCGCGGTGGCCGCCATCTGGGCGACCGGGCCTACTTCCCGTCGCACGTGGAAGACGCGCGCCAGCTCTATGAAAGCGAGCTGGGGGTTGATGGCGACGGCGGCCCGGCCTCATCGGCGGCGGCCCTGCAGTCGATCGAGTCGCAGGTTCTGGAAGCCTTCATCGCACAGCATTACATCGATGTGCCCGCGCCACCCTGGCTCATCACCAGCGAGCCCGTGGACAAGCCGCTGATCGATGCGCTGTCGGCTCAGGCCGGCAGCCGCGTGCGCGCCGTGCACCAGCCGCGCGAGCAGCGGCGCGTGTGGCTGGAGATGGCTCAGACCAACGCAGCACTGCAGCTTGCGCGCCTGCTGGCCGAGGAAGGATCGCAGCAGGCCCGCACGCGTGCGCTGGCCGAGGCGCTGGATCTGCCCGCCGATGAGCTGGGCGAGCTGCGCATCGAGTGCTTCGACATCTCGCATACGGCAGGTGAGGCGACGCAGGCGTCGTGCGTCGTGTTCCATGACCACAAGATGCAGAGCAGCGAATACCGCCGCTACAAGATCGAAGGCATCACGCCTGGCGACGATTACGCCGCCATGCGCCAGGTGCTGACGCGCCGCTACGGCAAGCTGGCCGAGGCGATGCGCGGGGTCGATCCCGCACCGCAGGACGAGGTGGCGGTGGAGGGCGAGGGCGTCGCCGTGGAGGGCGCTGCGGACGGCGAAGCCGTTGCGCGCAAGGGGCCGCGCATGCCCGATCTGGTGCTCGTCGACGGCGGGCGCGGCCAGGTGAGCATGGCGCGCGAAGTGTTCGAATCGCTCGGGCTCGACCTCTCACTCATCGTGGGTGTGGAGAAGGGCGAGGGCCGCAAGGTCGGCCTGGAAGAACTGGTGTTCGCCGACGGCCGCGAGAAGGTGTACCTGGGCCGCGACTCGGCCGCGCTGATGCTGGTGGCGCAGATCCGCGACGAGGCGCACCGCTTCGCCATCACCGGCATGCGTGCGCAACGCGCGCGCGTGCGCACCGGCGGCAGCAAACTCGAGGACATCCCCGGCGTGGGGCCACGCAAGCGCGCCCGCCTGCTGGGCCGCTTTGGCGGCGTGCGTGGGGTGGCAGCGGCGAGCATCGACGAGCTGGCATCGGTGGAAGGCATTTCGCGCGAACTGGCCGAAGAAATCTACCGCGCGCTGCGATGAACGATCGGCCCCTGGGCGGGCCCTCGCGCCGTGCCACAATCGCGCCCATGTTCTTCACCATTCCCACGATCATGACCTGGACGCGAATCGTCGCGATCCCTCTCATCGTCGGAGTGTTCTACCTGCCCATCAATCCCGCCCTGGGCAACCTCATCGCCACCGTCATGTTCGTGGTGTTCGCCGCCACCGACTGGCTCGACGGTTTCCTGGCACGGCGGCTCAACCAGACCTCGGCCTTCGGGGCGTTCCTCGATCCGGTGGCCGACAAGTTCCTGGTCTGCGCATCGCTGCTGGTGCTGGTTCACCTCAACCGCGCCGACGTCTTTGCGGCCCTCATCATCATCGGCCGTGAGATCGCCATCTCGGCCCTGCGCGAGTGGATGGCGCAGATCGGCGCTTCGCGCAGCGTGGCTGTGCACATGCTCGGCAAGCTGAAGACGACGGTGCAGATGGTGGCGATCCCGTTCCTGCTCTTCCACGGCACGCTGTTCGGGTTGATCGACACCCATGTCTGGGGCACGTGGTTGCTGTGGGCATCTGCCGTGCTCACCATCTGGTCGATGGTCTACTACCTGCAGAAGGCCTTGCCCGAGATCCGGGCCAAGGCCCACTGAGGTCCAGGTGATGCGGGCGGCGGGGCCGGGAAGGGCGGACACCCTCGCGCTGGCCATGCCGATCGTCTTCGTGCTCATCTGGAGCACCGGCTTCGTGGTGGCGCGTTACGGCATGCCGCATTCACCGCCGCTGAAATTCCTTGCAATGCGATATGCGCTCTCGGTGGCGTGCTTCGCCATCTGGGCCGTGGCCAGCCGGGCGGCGTGGCCGGTCGGACGCTCACAGTGGCTGCATCTGGCGGTGACCGGTGTGTTGATGCATGCCGGCTATCTCGGTGGTGTGTGGGCCGCTGTCAAACTGGGCATGGGGGCCGGTCTCACGGCGCTGCTGGTCGGACTGCAGCCCGTACTCACCGCGATCTGGCTGTCGTTGCGGGGCGACGCGGTGACTCGCCGGCAATGGAGCGGGCTGGCGTTGGGCTTTGTCGGCCTGGCCCTCGTGGTGGGGCAGAAGCTGGGGCAGGGCGAGGTGCACATGGCCAACCTCTCGCTGGCCGTGCTGGCGCTTGTGTCCATTACCGCAGGCACGCTCTACCAGAAGCGTTTCGTGGCCCCTTGCGACGTCCGTACCGCGAGCCTGGTGCAACTGGCGGCAGCACTCATCGTCACATGGCCTCTGGCGCTGCTCGAATCCGAGGCGATGCGCTGGAACGCCGAGCTCGCGGGCGCCATGGCCTGGTCGGTGCTGGCGCTGTCGCTGGGTGCGAGCTCGCTGCTCTACCTGCTGATCCAGAAGGGCGCGGCCACCTCGGTGACCAGCCTGCTCTATCTGGTGCCGCCGTGCACGGCCTTGCTGGCCTGGCTGCTGTTCGGCGAACCCATCACGGCGGTGATCATCGCGGGCACGGCCCTCACGGCGTTCGGTGTCAGCCTGGTGGTGCGGCAGCCCCGGCCTGCCGCCTGAGGCGCATCAGCGCCTGCCGCGGGTACGCCGCGGGGAGAGCCAGGGCTCCTGCCGGAAGCTCTCGGCCAGATGATCCACCAGCAACCGGATACGGCGCGGCGTGCGCGGCTGCCAGGGCGCGAGCCAGTGGACGTCGGCGTCGTTCATGGCCCAGCCGGGCAGAACGCGCACCAGCTCGCCTGAGGCCAGCAGCGGCGCCACATCCCACAGGCTGCGCAGCAGGACGCCATGGCCGCCCACGCACCAATCGCGCGCCAGTTCGCCCGAATTGGCGCTGAGCGGTCCCTGCACGCGCACATGCGTGGCCGAGCCGTCGCGCTCGTGCTGCAGGTGCCACACGCCGGATGGCGGGCCGCTGCTGCGCTGGTTCTCGCGCACCACGATGCAATCGTGCTGTGCCAGTGCGTCCACCGTGCGCGGTTCGCCGCGCGCCTGCAGATAGGCGGGTGCGGCCACCAGCACGCGCTGGTTGCGCGCGAGCCGGCGCGACACCCATTGCGCGCTGCCGTTGCCATGCGCGGCCCAGAGCCACACGGCGCCGTCGAAGCCCTGTGCTGCCAGATCAGGCAACTGCTCGGTGAGATGCAGATGCACCTCGATGCGTGGATGCCGCGCCTGGAACTGCGCGATGGCGGGGCCGAGCCAGCGCCTGCCGAAGCCCAGCGTGGCGGCCAGTCGCAATTGGCCGGCCGGCTCGATCTGCCGCTCCTGCAGATCGGCTTCGAGCGCGCGGAACCCTTCGATGAGCTGTGCCGCATGCGCGCATACCGCTTCGCCTTCGGGCGTGACGGTGATGCGCCGTGTGCTGCGCTGGAACAGCCGGTGGCCGAGCCGGGCTTCCAGCGCCGCCAGCCGTTTGGTGACTGCGGGCGCCGCCAGATCGAGCGCACCAGCGGCCGCGCTCAGGCTGCCCCGGTCGCGGATCGCCAGCACGAGTTCGAGATCGGCACGATGCAGGTTCATTGCAAATCAGGAAATAATCAATTGCCCGATTATTTCTTGAAATGCTGCACTGCGTCGCGCAAGAATCGGCGCATGACGCTTTTCAAAGCCCGCACCATCGTTGGCGACGCCGGCGCGCTGCATACGCTCCGCGCAGGTGACGGCCCACCGCTTCTGCTGCTGCACGGCCACCCGCAAAGCCACGCCATGTGGCATCGCGTGGCCCCCGATCTGGCGCGCCACTTCACCGTGGTGCTGATGGATCTGCGGGGCTATGGCGATTCGTGCCGGCCACCGGCGGGCGAGGCCAGCGAAGCGTATTCCAAGCGAGCGATGGCGCGGGATGCGCTGGCGGTGATGCAGGCGCATGGCTTTGGCCAGTTCCAGATCCTGGCGCACGATCGCGGCGCACGGGTCGCGCATCGGCTGGCGCAGGATCATGCGAAGGCCGTGACACGGCTGATGCTGCTCGACATCGCGCCGACACTCGCCATGTACGAGCACACCACGCAAGGCTTCGCCACCGCGTACTGGCACTGGTTCTTCCTCATCCAGCCGCCGCCGCTGCCGGAGGCCCTGATCGAGTCCGACGCGTCGCGCTACGTGCGCAGCGTGATGGGATCGCGCCATGCGGGGCTGGCCGCCTTCGATGCGCGCGCGCTGGCCGAATACGAACGCTGTGCCGCCATCCCGGGCAGCGCGCAGGCGATGTGTGCCGACTATCGCGCAAGCGCGGGTATCGACCTAGACCATGACCGTGCCGACATCGCTGCCGGCCACCGGCTGGTTCAACCGCTGCGCGTGCTGTGGGGTGGCAAGGGTGTCGTGGCGAAGCATTTCGACGTGCTCGCGCTGTGGCGCGAGCTCGCGCACGACGTGAGCGGCCGAGCGCTCGACTGCGGCCACTACATCGCCGAGGAGGCGCCCGACGCGCTGCTGGCCGAGGCGATGGATTTCTTCTCGCGCTGAGCCTGGCCGCCCCGGGTGGCGCCCTTTTTTTCTTCGAACAACGGAACCACAGGAGCAATCCATGAGCAACAGGCACCGCATCGCGGTCATTGCCGGCGACGGTATCGGCAAGGAAGTCATGCCAGAGGGCATCCGTGTCCTGGACGCGGCCGCGCGTCGCTTCGGCATCGACCTGCAGTTCGACCATTTCGACTTTTCCAGCTGGGACTACTGCGAGCGCCACGGCAAGATGCTGCCGGACGACTGGAAGGACCAGATCGGTGGGCATGACGCGATCTACTTCGGTGCGGTGGGCTGGCCCGACAAGATCGCCGACCACGTGTCGCTCTGGGGCTCGCTGCTGCTGTTCCGCCGCGAGTTCGATCAGTACGTCAACCTGCGCCCGGCCCGATTGATGCCCGGCATCGTGGCGCCTGTAGTACGGCGCGATGGCTCGCCGCGCCAGCCGGGCGAGATCGACATGTACATCGTGCGCGAGAACACGGAAGGCGAATACTCGAGCATCGGCGGCCGGATGTACGCCGGCACACCGCGCGAGATCGTCATGCAGGAGACGGTGATGTCGCGCCATGGCGTGGATCGCGTGCTGAAGTTCGCCTATGAGCTTGCCCAGTCGCGTCCGAAGAAGCACCTCACCAGCGCCACCAAGTCCAACGGCATCGCGATCACCATGCCTTACTGGGACGAGCGCGTGGCCGAAATGGCGGCGCAGTATCCGCAGGTGAATACCGACAAGTTCCACATCGACATCCTCACCGCGCACTTCGTGCAGCGGCCTGATTTCTTCGATGTGGTGGTGGCGAGCAATCTGTTCGGCGACATCCTCTCCGACCTGGGGCCCGCGTGCACCGGAACGATTGGCATCGCACCCAGTGCCAACCTCAATCCCGACCGCGTCTACCCCTCGCTGTTCGAGCCGGTGCACGGCTCGGCGCCCGACATCGCAGGCCGTGGCATCGCCAATCCCATCGGGCAGATCTGGTGCGGCGCGATGATGCTGGAATTCCTGGGTCACCGCGAGGCACACGACGCGATCCTGCGTGCCATAGAAGCGGTGCTGCAGCCCGGCAGTGGCGCGGCGCGCACGCCCGACATCGGCGGCAACGCCGGCACGTCGGACCTCGGTCGAGCCGTCGAGCAAGCTGTCGCGAACCGTTTGTAACCCTTCGTCTGCGCCTGAGCCACGCCAGCGAAGGGCGAGCGTGAGGAAATGCCACTAGAATCCGTCCCTCGCTGACGTGAGGCGCACGGCTTGTTGACACTGTGCGACCTGCTGGCTCTAATGCCTGACGGCAGCGTGCGCTGCCTTCCGTGCGGCGACCACTCCTGCGTCGAGCTTTTCGCCAGGCCGTCGAGGCCTGGCCCTCAGCCCGCACCGTCCATACACTTTCTCTGCGAGGGGCTCCTTGTGAACAAGACAGAACTGATCGAACATATTGCCAAGCACGCCGACATCTCCAAGGCTGCGGCCACGCGCGCTCTGGAGTCCACCATTGGTGCGGTGAAGACCACGCTCAAGAAGGGCGGTTCGGTTTCTCTGGTCGGTTTTGGCACGTTTACGGTCGGCAAACGCGCGGCTCGCAGCGGCCGCAATCCCCGCACGGGCGCTACGATTAAAATCAAGGCTGCCAAGGTACCCAAGTTCCGTCCCGGCAAGGCGCTCAAGGATGCGCTGAACTGAAGACATGAACCGGTGGGGTGCTTAGCTCAGTTGGTAGAGCGGCGCCCTTACAAGGCGTAGGTCGGCGGTTCGAGCCCGTCAGCACCCACCACCCATGCAAAGGCGAACACGGTGTTCGCCTTTTTTGTTTCCTCTCTCGTATTCCTGGAGTCGTGCTCATGTTCGAGTTCATCCGCAAGCACAGCAAGATGGTCATGATCGTGCTGTTCCTGCTGATCATTCCTTCCTTCGTGCTGGTGGGCAGCCTGGACCGCTATTCGCTGTTCGACGGCCAGGGAGACACGGTAGCCGTCGTCGATGGCCAGGCCATCAAGCGTGCCGAGTGGGATGCCGCGCATCAGGCCGAAACCAATCGCGTGCGCATGGCCAATCCGCAGATCGACGCGGCGATGCTCGACAGCCCCGAGGCGCGCTACTACTCGCTCGAGAACCTCGTGCGCCAGCGCGTGCTGGCCGCAGCTGCGCAGAAGGCGGGCCTCGTGTCCACCGACGCCAAGCTGGCCGCCGTGCTGCGCCAGAACCCCGAACTGCTCAACCCGGACGGCACGGTCAACGCCGAGCGCTACAAGGCGCTGGTCGGCGCGCAGAACATGACGCCCGCGATGTACGAAGCGCGTCTGCGCTCCGAACTGTCGCTGCGCCAGGTGATGCAGGGCGTGGGAGGCACGGCCTTCGTGCCGAATGCGCTGGCCGACCTCATGCTGGAGTCGTATTTCGGACGCCGCGAGATCCAAGTGCACCGCTTCGGCTCGGCCGATTTCGTGACCCGGGCCACGCCTGGCGATGCGGAGATCGAAGCCTTCTACAAGACGCACGAGGCTCGCTATCGCACACCGGAGCAGGCCACTGTCGAATATGTCGTGCTCGACGCGGAAGCCGTGCAGCGTGGCGTGTCCGTCAACGAGCAGGAACTGCGCACGTACTACGAGCAGAACGTCGCCGCGCAGGCTGCACAGGAGCAGCGTCGTGTGAGCCACATCATGATCGAAGTGCCTTCCAGCGCTTCTGCCGCCGAGCGTGAGAAGTCCAAGGCGCGCGCCGAGGAACTGCTGGCGCAGGTGCGCAAGGCACCGGACACCTTTGCCGACGTGGCACGCAAGAATTCCCAGGATCCGGGGTCGGCATCGAATGGCGGCGATCTCGACTTCGCCGCACGCGGTGGTTTTGTGAGCAAGGCACTCGAAGACGCGGCTTTCGGCCTCAAGGGCAAGGGCGACATCAGCGATGTCGTGCAGTCCGAGTTCGGCTACCACATCGTCCGCCTGACCGACACCCGCGCACCGGCCGTGCAAAGCTTCGAGCAATCGCGTGCGCGTCTGGAGGCCGAGTACCGCACGCAGCAGGCCCAGCGCCTGTTCTCCGAGGTGGCGGAGCAGTTCACCAACACGGTCTATGAGCAATCCGACAGCCTGCAACCCGTGGCTGACCGGCTCAAGCTGCAGGTTCGCTCGGCCACCATCGGCCGTACACCCGAAGCAGGCGCTGCGGGCCCTTTGGGCAACCGCAACTTCGTGAATGCGCTGTTCTCCTCCGATTCGCTGGAGCGCAAGCGCAATACCGAAGCCATCGAAGTCGGCCCGAGCCAACTGGCCGCTGGCCGCGTCACTCAATATTCGCCCGCGCGCACGCAGCCGCTGGCCGAAGTGCGTGACAAGGTGCGTACCGCGCTGGTCGCCGAACGTGCTGCCGAACTGGCCCGCAAGGAAGGCGAAGCGAAGCTGGCCGAGTGGAAGGCCGATCCGGCCAAGGCGCAGTTGGGGGCGACCATGGCCGTCTCGCGCGACCAGCCGGGCAATGTCTCGCCCGGCATCATCGAGGCAGCGCTGCGCGTCGACACCAGCGCGCTTCCTGGATTCGTCGGCCTGGACCTCGGCAGCGAGGGCTACGCGGTCGTGAAGGTCAACAAGGTGCTCGAGCGCCCCGCGCTGCCGCCCGAGGCGATGGCTCAGGTGCGCGGCCAGCTGTCGCAGGCCAATGCATCGGCGGAAAGCCTCGCGTACTACGAATTCCTCAAGACCCGTTTCAAGGTGAAGATCGAGCCGGCGCGTCCCGCGCCCGCCACTGCCACCGGGAGCTGATCGAAGGGTGGAATCCGCGCTATAATCAGCGGCTTGCGGTGGCTGTAGCTCAGTTGGTAGAGTCCCAGATTGTGATTCTGGTCGTCGTGGGTTCGAGTCCCATCAGCCACCCCACTATTTGAACCCCAGTATCCATGCGGCCTCCGGGCGGGTGTGGGTGCACTCTGGGGGTGCACGATAAAGGCCTCGCTCATGCGGGGCTTTTTCGTTTTTGTGGCACAGGTGCGCCCTGGCGCGGCCTCTCACTTACCGGTTGGCGTAGAAGTATGGGATCGGATTGTTCTCGATGAAGTCGCAGGGCAGTTCAACCGGCTCGCTGAGAGCAGTGGGCGCTGTGAGTTCTCGCATCATGTATGCCTGCAACCCGTTCGCAAGGCACTCACAAAGGGCGCCGGTCACCTCGCCCATCTCTTCGCGCATCACGCCAAGTCCGTTCATTGGCTCACCCTCATCTACCTTGCGCAGCATGGGGAGGGCCGCGAGGACATCCTGCCAATGTGACCTGCCCCCTTTTGCCGTGCCATTCATAACGAGGAAGTCCGGGGTTGCAAGATTAATTGATCTCTGTGGTGGATGAGCTGGCTCGAGCTTCATCGCCAGCGCGCTGGCGATGCAGCTCGGCGAA
>JAGOCV010000285.1 GCA_017998575.1 Burkholderiaceae bacterium | reverse complement strand
ACATCGTGGCCAGCACGGCGCTCTACGGCGGCTCGCAGAACCTGCTGCATTACACGCTGCGCCGCTTCGGCATCGAAACCACCTTCGTCAAGCCGGGCGACATCGATGGCTGGCGCGCCGCCATCCGCGCGGACACGAAGCTGCTGTTCGGCGAGACCGTGGGCAACCCGGGGCTGGACGTGCTGGACATTCCCACCGTCGCGCAGATCGCGCACGAGGCTGGCGTGCCGCTGCTGGTCGACTCCACCCTCACCTCACCCTGGCTGATGCAGCCGCTGGCGCACGGGGCCGACCTGGTCTATCACTCGGCCACCAAGTTCCTCTCGGGCCACGGCACCGTCATCGGCGGGGTGGTGGTCGACGGCGGCAGCTTCGATTGGGAGGGCCCGGCCGCAGCCGGACGCTTCGCCGAGCTGACCGCGCCCTACGAGGGCTTTCACGGCATGACGTTCAGCGAGGAAAGCACCGTGGGCGCCTTCCTGCTGCGCGCGCGGCGCGAGGGGCTGCGCGACTTCGGCGCCGCCATGAGCCCGCACACGGCCTGGCTGATCCTCCAGGGCATCGAGACGCTGCCCTTGCGCATGGCCCAGCACATGCGCAACACCGAGCGCGTGGTCGGGTTCCTGTCGTCGCATCCGCTGGTAGAACGCGTGGGTCACCCGATGCTGGAGAGCCACCCGAGCCACGCGCTGGCGCAGAAGCTGCTGCCGCGCGGCGCGGGCTCGGTGTTCAGCTTCGACATCCGCGGCAACCGCGCGCAGGGCCGCGCGTTCATCGAGGCGCTCAAGGTGTTCAGCCACCTGGCCAACGTGGGCGACTGCCGCTCGCTCGTCATCCACCCGGCGAGCACCACGCACTTCCGCATGAGCGACGACGCGCTGGCCGCAGCCGGCATCGCGCAGGGCACGATCCGGCTGTCGATCGGACTGGAGGACGCCGACGACCTGATCGACGATCTCAAGCGCGCGCTCAAGGCCGCCGAGAAGGCGGGGTGAATATGTACCCCCACGCTCATCACTTCGTTGATTCGCTGCCCCCCGAGGGGGCGCAGGCCTCCCGTGGGGCGGCCCGGCGGGAGGCCTGACCATGCACCTCACCGTCAATGGCCACGCCGCCTACTGCTACACCGGCGGCAAGCCCTTCGATGCGGACAAGCCCACAGTGGTGTTCATCCACGGCGTGCTCAACGACCACAGCGTGTGGATCCTGCAGAGCCGCTACCTCGCGCACCATGGCTGGAACGTGCTGGCGGTCGATCTGCCCGGCCATTGCCGCAGCGGCGGCGATGCACCCGCGTCGGTCGGGGCCGCGGCCGATTTCATCGCGGCCCTGCTCGACGCGGCCGGCGTGCGGCGCGCCGCGCTGGTGGGCCACAGCTGGGGCTCGCTGATCGCGCTGGAGGCCGCGGCGCGGCTGGGCGAGCGCATCACGCACCTGGTGCTGGTGGGCACGGCACATCCGATGAAGGTGTCGCCCGCGTTGCTGCAGGCGTCGCAGGACGACCCCGAGGCCGCGCTGAAGATGATCAACGTCTTCTCGCGCAGCACGCTGGCCGCGCCACCGTCGGCGCTGGGACCGGGCACCTGGGTGTATGGCGCCAGCCTGGCGCTGGGCCGGCGCGTGCTGCGCAGCAACCCGCGCGTCAACGTCTTCCACCGGGGCTTTGCCGCCTGCAACGACTACACGGGCGGCGACGCGGCCATCGCGCGCGTGCAGTGCCCCGTGCTGTTCCTGCTGGGTGCGCACGACCAGATGACGCAACCGCGCGCGGCGCAGGGTCTGATCGCCGCCGCTCGCGCGGCCGCACGCGATGTCACGGTGCAGGATCTGCCCGTCGGCCATCACCAGATGACCGAGGCGCCCGAGCAAACGCTGGCGGCCCTGCGCGGCTTCCTGCTGCAGGGCTGAGCCGCTCCCTTGCCGATCAGCCCAGGCTGTTGAGGCCGGGATTGAACACAGCCTCCCAGATGTGGCCGTCGGGGTCCTGGAAGTAGCCGGCATAACCGCCGTAGAAGGTCTTGCCCGCGGGCTTGACCACGGTGGCGCCGGCTTGGGTCGCGCGTTGCATGATCGCGTCCACCTCGGCCTCGGAATTCACGTTGTGGCCGAGCGTGAGTTCGGTCGCCGCCGCAGGCTGCTCCGCCAGCCCCGTGTCGGCCGCGATGCTGCGGCGCGGCCACAGTGCGAGCTTCAACCCCGACTGCAGGTTGAAGAAGGCGACGGCACCGTCCGCCATGTCGGCGCCGATGATGCCCTGCGTCGGCCAGCCCAGCCCGTCGCGATAGAAGGCGACGGCGCGTGCGAGGTCGGCAACGCCGAGGGTGAGGACGGTGAGGCGGGGTTGCATTGCGGGAGTGCCGTGGTGGGCGGTCCAGTATGCGCAATGCGCCTTTGCATGTCTTCAAGCATGTGTCTCGATCCGTATCAGCATCTGCTCGCTCCAGCCTCGTGGTGACTGGCCGCCCGGCGACCCACAGTGCAGACGCTCTACTGAAAATCGCCGCGCCCGGCGCAAGGCCGTCAGTTCAGCGTGACCTTGCATGCGGCGACGCCGCAACACACCTCGTGTGCGGCATGCCCTCAAACCCTCCAGGAAGCACACAACATGAAGCTCCCGACGATCATGTGGATCCCTCTTGCCATCGTCACTTTCGCGGGCCTGGCCGGCTGCGCGACCGAGTCATCCCGCTCGCTGGCCGTGGCGAAGACGGTGGCCGCATCCGCAGGCTACGCCGGCTATCGCGCACCAGTGACCATCGGAAAATTCGACAACCGCTCCAGCTTCATGCGCGGCATCTTCTCCGATGGCGTCGATCGGCTGGGCGGGCAGGCGAAGACTGCCCTGACGTCCCATCTGCAACAGAGCCAGCGCTTCGCCGTGATGGAGCGAGACAACCTGGGCGAGATGGGACAGGAGGCGCAGTTGCGCGGCGACAGGGTGCAGGCGCGCGGCGCCGACTTCGTGATCACGGGCGATGTGACCGAATTCGGCCGCAAGGAAGTCGGCGACCACCAGCTGTTCGGCATTCTCGGTCGCGGAAAGGAACAGATCGCCTACTCCAAGGTCACGCTCAACGTGGTGGACGCGAGAACCTCAGAGGTCGTGTTCTCCGCCTCGGGCGCGGGCGAGTACGCATTGAGCAACCGCGAAGTCATCGGCTTCGGCGGCACGGCGTCCTACGACTCCACGCTCAATGGCAAGGTGCTCGATCTCGCCATCCGCGAGGCCGTCGACCACCTCGTGGCCGCCGCCGAAAGTGGCCAATGGAAGATGCAGCGATGAGCCGGCGCCATCCGCTCGCGCTGGCGCGGGCCATTCCCGTGGTCATTGCCCTGGCACTTTCGGCTGGCTGCTCAGGAACGCCCCACAAGACGCTCTACGCATGGGAGGGCTATCCGACGACGCTCTACCAGCATTTGCGCTCACCTTCGGCCGATGCGCAGGCGCAGATCGCGGCGATGGAACTCGACCTGCAGAAGATGCTGGCCGCGGATGGCGCCCCGCCGCCCGGCTTCCGCGCCCACCTCGGCTACCTGTACTTCGCCGCTGGCGCAGACGAGAAAGCCATCGCGAATCTGCAGGCCGAGCAACAAGCCTTTCCCGAGTTTGCTCCGTACATGAAATTCATGATGTCGCAGTACCAGAAGAAATGACGACTCCACATTCTCCCTGCCGCCGGCCGATGGCCGCCCTGGTGCTCTTGCTGACGCTTATGCTCGCAGGCTGCGCAGCGCGCGCTCCGCAACCCTATGACTACGCCGCCTTCAAGAAGGCGCGACCACGCTCGATCCTGATCCTTCCGCCCACCAACGTGTCTCCGGACATCCATGCGGCCGCAGGCGTGCTGGCGCAGGCCGTGCGTCCGCTGTCCGAATCGGGCTACTACGTCTATCCTGTCAGCCTCGTGCAAGAGACGTTTCAGCAGAACGGCGTGACCGTGGCCGCCGATGCACAGGCCTTGCCCGTCGCCCGGCTGCACGAAATATTCGGCGCAGACGCGGGGCTGTACATCAACATCACGCAGTACGGCACGAGCTACAAGCTCATCGACAGCGAGACAGTGGTGGCGGCCGAGGCGCGGCTGGTCGATCTGCGCTCAGGCCTGGTCCTCTGGACGGGCACGGCCCGTGCGTCCAGCAGCGAGAACCGCCAGAACAACAACGGGCTGTTGGGTGCATTGATCAGTGCGGCGATCAACCAGATCATCTCCAACGTGTCCGATGCCAGCTTTCCCATCGCGGGCACGGCCACTTCTCGACTGCTGTATGCGCGAATGCCTGCCGGCATGCTGTACGGGCCTCGCTCGCCGCACTACCTGTCGGACTGATACGCGGCACCGGGTGGCGTGACAGGCCCCCCGGGTGGTCTCCGGGCCAACCCTCATGCCGGCGGAAGGCGACTGCCGCGATAGTCAGGGCTTCGCCCGCAACGCGTTTCCTGCGTGACTTCCACGATGGTCATCACTCCACCCATGGCACCCGCGCGCGCCGCCGAGATCGCCGCCAGCCTCGACCTGCGCAGCCTGCCCGCCGACTTCTACGACAACCCCTACCCGGTGTACGCCGCGCTGCGCGAGCGCGAGCCGCTGCGCCGCATGCCGGACGGCTCGGTGCTGCTCACGCGCCATGCCGACCTGGTGGCCGTGTACCGTGACGCGCAGTCGTTCAGCTCCGACAAGAAGGCCGAGTTCGGCCCCAAGTACAACCAGCCGCCGCACGGCAGCGAGGCACGGCCCGCGCCGCTGTTCGAGCACCACACCACGAGTCTGGTCTTCAACGATCCGCCGCTGCACACGCGCGTGCGCCGCCTCATCATGGGCGCGCTCACGCGGCGCGCCATCGCCGACATGGAGGCGGGCCTGGTCGACTTGGTCGACCGCCTGCTGGACGGGCTCGACACGCGCGGCGGCGGCGACCTGATCGAGGACTTCGCGGCCGCCATCCCGGTGGAGATCATCGGCAACCTGCTGGGCGTGCCGCATGCCGATCGTGGGCCGCTGCGCGAATGGTCGCTGGCCATCCTGGGGGCGCTGGAGCCCCGCCTGTCGCCCGAGCAGGAAGCACTGGGCAACCGCAGCGTGGCGGAGTTCACGGCCTACCTGCGCGGGCTGGTGGCCGACCGCAGGCAGCACCCGGGCGATCCGCGCCACGACGTGCTCACGCGGCTCATTCAGGGCGACGGCGACGGGCACGCGGCCGAAACG
>JAGOCV010000284.1 GCA_017998575.1 Burkholderiaceae bacterium | reverse complement strand
GTGTTGATGCCGCCGAACTCGGCCTCGGGCCGGTCTTCCGGGTGGTCGTGGCGCATGCGCCCGGGTGGCGCGACGATGAAGTCGTGCCCCTGCAGCGTGAGCACCAGCCGCCAACCCTTCGGGAACACCATGCTGGTGGGCCAGATCTCCACGTCCAGCGGGTACACCTCACCCGGCGTGAGCTTCTGCACTTCGTCGTGCACGTGCCACGGCCGCCACGGCGTGCTGCGCGATTCGTCGAGCTTGCGGTGCGAGGCGCGCAGCCAGCCCAGCGCCATCGGCACCGGCTCGTGCGCGCCCACGAAGGTGCGCTCTTTGCCCTCGGGATCGAACACCCGCAGGATGGCGAACAGGTCCAGATCGGTGGTGCTGGACGACACCCACACGCGCAGGCTCGCCGGGCCGGTGAACTCGGTCTCTTCCTCGAACGGCGCGGTGGAGAAGCTCACACTCTCCTTCATCGCCCGATACGCAACCTGCCCGGCGGCGGCCGGCGCCTGCGGCTGCAATGCACCGGCCTCGGGATCGAGGTACAGGCGCGTCCACTCGGTGCGCGCCAGCGGCCATTCGTGCTCCTGGCGCAGCGTGGACGTGCCGTCGGGACGGCGGATCTCCAGTTGCACGTGGGGTTCGCGCTCCCACCCGTTGTCCTCGCCGCGCAGGTAGTGGTTGAAGAACCGCTTCTGGATGGCGACGTAGTGCGGCAGGTAGAAGCTCTCGTAGTGCGTGCCGATGTGCGCGAACAGCCATTTCTGTTTCGACCCCGTTCGCAGGAAGCCTTCGACGTTGCCGCGCAGGTGCATGCCGGGCCCGCCCCAGTTGGCGGCCGAGAGCACGGGCACCTCGATGGCCGGCAGGTTGGCCGCCCGCGCCTGGTTCCACGCGTCGTACAGCGGATGGGTGAGGCGGTCGTTCGGATGGTCGGCCCGGCTGCCGGCCAGGATGGCTTCGGGCAGGTCGGGCCCGGTGGTGCGCTCGCCCGTGAGGCGGTCGACATGGGTGCTCTGGCCGCTGCCGTACTGGTTGGCCAGCACCTGCCGCGGCCACCAGGCAAAGGTGAAGCTGTTGCTCAGGATGCCGCCATGATGGCCGCCGTCGCGGTAGAAGTCGCTCGATCCTTCCCAGGGCACGATGGCCGCCAGGTGCGGCGGGCGCAGCGCGGCCACCTGCCACTGCTTGATGGCCAGGTACGACACGCCGATGAGGCCGACCTTGCCGTTGCTCCAGGGTTGCGTGCCGGCCCATTCGATCCATTCGAAGAAGTCGCGCGTCTCCACCGGGCCGAAGGGATCGAGATAACCCTCGGAGCGGCCGGTGCCGCGCGAATCCACCTGGATCACCACGAAGCCGTCGGGCACCCAGCGCTCGGGGTCGACCACTTCCCAGCGCAGGTAACGGCCGGTGCTGCCGTTGCTGTCGAGCTCGGGATAGATCTGCTTGAGCACCTTCCACTGCGGATTGAAGGCGTCCTCGAAATGCACGTCCTTGCCGTAGGCGCCCATGGCCATCACCACCGGATAGCGGCCGGGTGCTTCGGGGCGGAACACGTTGGCGCGCAGCACCGTGCCATCGCTCATGGCAAGCGCCACGTCGCGCTCGAACACCAGGCCGTTCTCCACCGTGGTTCGCGTCTTCAGGTCGGGTGCGACCTTCGTCGTCTGAGGCTTACTGCTCATCGCGTCCTCACTGCATCGGCACATTGGCCACCTTGACGATGCGCGAGAACTTGTCCATCTCGGACTGGAAGAAGCGCGCGAATTCTTCAGGCGTGTAGCTGGCTGGCGGCGCGTCCCAGGACAGCAGCTTCTCTTTCACGTCGGGCGCCTGCATCGCCTTGTTGATCTCGGCGGACAGTTTCTGGATGACCGGGCGCGGCGTCTTGCCGGGCGCGAACACCCCCACCCAGCCGCCGTTGTAGTCCATGCCGGCCACGCCGCTCTCGGCCATGGTGGGCACGTCGGGGAAGGCCGGCACGCGCTGCGCGCTGGTGACCGCGAGCGGGCGGACCTGGCCGCCCTTCACGGCGATGATCGCGGCCGTCATGCTGAGGTAGCAGGCCGTCACCTCGCCCGCCATCACGGCGTTGAGCGCAGGCGCGGCGCCCTTGTAGGGCACGTGCAGCATCCTGGTGCCGGCCGAGACGTTGAGCAGTTCGCCCGCCAGGTGCAGTGTGTTGCCCGTGCCCGGCGAGCCGAACGAGACGTTGCCGTCGGGCTTGCGTGCCAGCTCGAGAAAGTCCTTGAAGGTCTTGGCCGGCGAGTTGTTGTTGACCACCAGCGTGAGCGCGGGTGCGACGTTGAACAGGCTCACCGGCGCGAAGTCGGCGATCGTGTCGTAGGGCAGCTTGCGGTAGATGCTGGGATTGATCGCGTGCGAGCCGGTGGTCACCAGCAGCGTGTGGCCGTCGGGCTCGGCGCGCGCAACCGCCTCGCCGGCGATGATGCCGTTCGCGCCGACCCGGTTGTCCACCACCACGCTCTGGCCCAGTTGCTTGCCCAGTTGCACCGAGATCACGCGGGCCATGAGGTCGGGGCTGCCGCCGGCCGAAAACGGCACCAGCATGCGGATGGGCTTGTTGGGAAAGTCGGCCTGCGCCCACGAGGGCAGCGCGTGCGCGCCGGCCAGGGCGCCGAGGGTGGCGAGGCAATGCCTGCGATTGATCATGGTGTCTGTCTCCTGGTTGTCGTGTGTTGTTGCGCGCTCGATCAGTTGGCCTGTGCGCCGGTTTCCTTCACCACGCGGGCCCACTTGGCGAGTTCCTTGTGCAGGTAGTCGCGCGACTCGGCCACGCTGCCGCCCAGCGGCTCGAAGCCGGTGGCCGCGAGCTTGGCCAGGAAGTCGGGGTCCTGCTGCAGGCGCGCCACTTCGCGGTTGATGCGCTGCAGAATGGCGTCGGGCGTCTTCGCCGGCGCGAAGACGCCGACCCAGGTCACGTCCTCGAAGCCGGGGAAGCCCGACTCGGCCACGGTCGGCACGTCGGGCAGCGCGGCCGATCGCTTGCTGCCTGTCACCACCAGCCCGCGCACGCGGCCCGACTTCACCAGCTCCACCGCCGCCGGCAGCGCCACGCTGGCCAGTTGCGTCTGCGCGCCCATCGTGGCGTTCAGCGCCGGGCCCGCGCCCTGGAACGGCACGTGCGTGACCGGCACTTTGCCCAGCACCTTGAACAGGTACTCGGCCGTCAGGTGCGGCGTGGTGCCGGCGCCGGCCGTGCCGTAGTTGTAGGTGCCGCCCTTCGCCTCTTCCATCACTTCCTTGAGCGTGCGGGCCTTGAGTTGCGGCGCGATGGCGATCAGGTTGGGGCTGGAGGCCACCAGCGCGGCCAGCGTCAGGTCTTTCTCGGCATCGAAGCCGAGGTTGCGCTGCATCGACGGGTTGACCGCATACGAGCTGGTGTTGATGAGCAGCGTGTAGCCATCGGGCTCGGCGCGCGCCACCACCTGCGATGCCACGCTGCCACCGGCGCCGGGGCGGTTTTCCACGACGACGCTCTGGCCCAGCACCTCGCCCAGCCGCTGGCCGAGCAGGCGCGCGATGATGTCCGCCGGCCCGGCGGGCGCGAAGGCCACGATGAAACGCACGGGCTTGGTGGGCCAGGGGGCGGGCGTCTGGGCCTGCGCGACGGCGGGCCACGCCAGTGCGCCTGCCAGGCAGGCGGCGAAGGTCGAGCGGCGGTTCAGCATGGATGTCTCCTGTCGTGTTGTCTTCTGTTCATGCGGTGAAAAGTCCGGCGATGCGCCGGCCTCACGCGGCCCCGATCACGGGCACACGCAACCAGCTGTCGTGCGCGCCACCGGTGTGCAGCGTGGTGGTGCCCGCGAAGAGCGCGGGATCGCGGTCGGTCGGGTCGTTGTGCAGCAGCCTGGCGGGCGAGGTCACTTCCAGGTCGCGGCCGCGCACGGTCAGGACCAGCCGGCTGCCCGCCGGATAGCGCAACGTCGTCGGCAGGATTTCCACGTCCACCGCGACGGGCTCGCCGGGCGTGAGCATCTGCCGCCCGTCGTGCGTGTGCCAGGGCCGCCAGGGCAGCGACCGCTGCGCGCACAGCTTGCGGTGCGATGCGCGCTGCCAGCCCATGGCCACGCGCACCTTCTCGTGGGCGCCGGTGAAGATGACCTCGCTGCCATCAGGCCGGAAGGCCCGCAGCACGACGAACAGATCGAGATCGGCGGTGCTCGACGACACCCAGGTGCGCAGCACCAGCGGGCCGGCGATCACCGTCTCGCGCTCGAACGGCGCGAGCGCGAAATCGATGCCTTCGCCCAGCGCCTCGAAGGCCAGCGACGCGCCGGCGGACGGCAGTGTCTGCGACAGCGTGGCGGTGGCCGCATCCAGGTGCAGATCGGTCCAGCGCGTGCCGGTCAGCGGCCACTGGCTGTCGGTGTGCAGGCTCGCGCCACCATCGACGTCGCGGATCGCGATCTGCACGCGCGGCTCGTCGTCCCAGCCGTTGGCTTCGTCGCGCAGGTAGCGGTTGAGGAAGCGCTTCTGGATCGCGACGTAGTGCGGCAGATAGAAGCTTTCGTAGTGCGTGCCGATGTGGCCGAACAGCCACTTGTGCGCCGAACCCGCGCGGCAGAAGCCCTCGACATTGCCGCGCAGGTGGTTGCCCGGGCCGCCCCAGTTGGCGGCCGACAGCACCGGCACCTCGATCTGCTCGACCTGCGGCGAGCGGTCGCGGAACCACTGGTCGTCAAGCACGTGGCGCGCCAGATCCGACGGCGTGTCGGCGCGGTTGCCGGCCAGCAGCTCGGGCGCGATGGGCGTGCCGGTCGTGGGCTCGCCGGTGTCGCGGTCGCGATGGGTGGTGTCCGCGTTGCCGTTCTGGTTGACCAGCACCTGGCGCGGCCACCAGGCGAGCCGGAAGGCGCTGTTCCAGATGCCGCCGTGGCGCGTGGCGTCGCGGTAGTGGTCGCAGGCGCCTTCCCACGGCACGATGGCCGCCAGATGCGGCGGGCGCAGCGCCGCCACCTGCCACTGCTTGAACGCGAGGTAGGACACGCCCAGCAGGCCCACGCGCCCGTTGCTCCAGCCCTGCACGCCGGCCCACTCGATGCACTCGTAGTAGTCCTGCGTCTCGCGCGGCGAGTAGAGGTCGAGGTAGCCGGGCGACTGCCCGGTGCCGCGCGCGTCGATGGCGATGATCACGAAGCCGTCGGGCACCCAGCGTTCGGGATCGGGCATTTCCCAGCGCAGGTAGTGCCCGCTCGATCCGTCGGTCGCCAGGCCC
>JAGOCV010000283.1 GCA_017998575.1 Burkholderiaceae bacterium | reverse complement strand
GCCTCAAGACCTCGCGCCGCGCCAACCACGATGGCGAGGCCGCGCCCATCGCCGTGCAGATCGGCGGCACCGAGGCGCAGATGATGGCCGAGGCGGCCGTCTACAACGTCGAACGCGGCGCGCAGATCATCGACATCAACATGGGCTGCCCGGCCAAGAAGGTTTGCAACAAGTGGGCCGGCTCGGCGCTGATGCAGGATGAGCCGCTGGCCATCGCCATCGCAGAAGCCGTGGTTCGCGCCTGCGAGCCGCTGGGCGTGCCCGTCACGCTCAAGATGCGCACCGGCTGGAGCGACAGCGGTCGCAATGCCGTGGCGCTGGCCCGCGCGTTCGAGGGCGTGGGCATCCGCATGCTGACCGTGCATGGCCGCACGCGCGAGCAGGGCTACAAAGGGCATGCAGAGTACGACACCATTGCCGCCGTCAAGGCCACCGTGTGCGTGCCTGTGGTGGCCAACGGCGACATCGATTCGCCGCAGAAGGCGCGCGAAGTGCTGGCCGCTACCGGTGCCGATGCCGTCATGATCGGCCGCGCCGCGCAGGGCCGGCCCTGGATCTTCCGCGAGGTCGCGCACTACCTGGCGACGGGCGAGCTGCTCGCGCCGCCGCTGGTGGCGGAGGTGCGCCGTGTCCTCATCGATCACCTCGAGGACCACTATTCGCTCTACGGCGAGTTCACCGGCGTTCGCAGCGCGCGCAAGCACATCGGGTGGTACGTGCGCGACCTCCCGGGTGGCGAGGCCTTCCGCGACCACATGAACACGATCGACGATGCTGCTGGCCAGCTGGCCGCGGTTGCATCGTTCTTCGGGCAACTGGCCGATGCGGCCGACCGCCTGCCCGAAGCCGTGTCGGCGAACACAGAAGATTCAAGACACAGGGGAAGGGCGGCCGACGTCGCCGCATGACAAAGACATGAGCAAGAAACAGATCGAGGATTGCGTGCGCGACAGCCTGGAAGGCTATCTGCGCGACCTGCGCGGCACCGAGCCCGACGGCATGTACGACATGATGGTCAAAGTGGTGGAAAAGCCGCTGCTCGAAGTGGTGATGCGCCATGCCGAGGGCAACCAGTCGCGCGCCGCCGAGTGGCTGGGCCTCAACCGCAACACGCTGCGCAAGAAGCTGCTCGAACACCGCCTGCTCAAGGGCTGATGCACCCCCGGGGCCGCGCGCAGCGGCCCATGAACCGAATCCGAAACTTCAACCGTGGCCTTTCCATGAACGCACTGATCTCCGTCTCCGACAAGACCGGCATCCTCGAATTCGCGCAGGCGCTGCATGCGCTGGGCGTGCGGCTGCTGTCCACCGGCGGCACCGCCAAACTGCTGGCCGATGCCGGGCTGCCCGTCACCGAAGTGGCCGAGCACACGGGCTTTCCCGAAATGCTCGACGGCCGCGTGAAGACGCTGCACCCCAAGATCCACGGCGGCCTGCTCGCGCGCCGCGACCTGCCCGCACACGTGCAAGCCATCCAGCAGCACGGCATCGACACCATCGACATCCTGGCCGTCAACCTCTACCCGTTCGAAGCCACCGTGGCCAAGGCCGGCTGCACGCTGGAAGACGCGATCGAGAACATCGACATCGGCGGCCCGGCCATGGTGCGCAGCGCCGCCAAGAACTGGAAGGACGTCGCGGTGCTGACCGACGCTTCGCAATACGCGGGCGTGCTGGCCGAGCTGAAGGCCGGCGGTATCACGCAGAAGACGAAGTTCGCCCTGTCGGTGGCCGCCTTCAACCGCATCGCCGACTACGACGGCGCCATCAGCGACTACCTCTCGGCCATCGATTTCGAGGCCAGCATCGGCCAACCCGCGCCGCAGCGCAACGCCTTTCCGGCGCAAAGCAACGGCCGCTTCGTCAAGCTGCAGGACCTGCGCTACGGCGAGAACCCCCACCAGCACGCGGCGTTCTACCGCGACCTGTACCCCGCGCCTGGCTCGCTGGTCACGGCCAAGCAGTTGCAGGGTAAAGAGCTGAGCTACAACAACATCGCCGACGCCGACGCGGCCTGGGAATGCGTTAAGAGCTTCGACGTGCCCGCGTGCGTGATCGTCAAGCATGCCAACCCCTGCGGCGTGGCCGTAGGTGCCAGCGCGCTCGAGGCCTACGCCAAGGCGTTCAAGACCGACTCCACCTCGGCCTTCGGCGGCATCATCGCCTTCAACCGCCCGGTCGACCTGGCCACGGCCGAGGCCGTCAACAAGCAGTTCGTCGAAGTGCTGATGGCGCCCGCCTACTCGCCGGAAGCGCTGGCCGTGTTCCAGGCCACCAAGGCCAAACAGAACGTGCGCATCCTGCAGATCGACCTGCCCAAGGGAGGCGCCACCGACTGGGACAACGGCCGCAACGCCATGGACGTCAAGCGCGTGGGCTCGGGCCTGCTGATCCAGACCGCCGACAACCACGAGCTCCAGCTGGCCGACCTCAAGGTCGTGACGAAGAAGCAGCCCACGCCGGCCGAACTGCAGGACCTGCTGTTCGCCTGGAAGGTGGCCAAGTTCGTCAAGAGCAACGCCATCGTCTTCTGCAAGGACGGCATGACCATGGGCGTGGGCGCGGGCCAGATGAGCCGGCTCGACTCGGCTCGCATCGCCAGCATCAAGGCCGAGCACGCGGGCCTGCCGCTGGCCGGCACGGTGGTGGCCAGCGATGCCTTCTTCCCGTTCCGCGACGGCCTCGACGTCGTGGTAGATGCGGGCGCCACCTGCGTGATCCAGCCGGGCGGCAGCATGCGCGACCCCGAAGTCATCGACGCGGCCGACGAGCGCGGCGTGGCGATGGTGTTCAGCGGCGTGCGCCACTTCCGGCACTGAGCGCATGAGCGACGGCCCGGAGCACGAGAACTATCCGCCCAGGCCTCGCTGGGTGGGCTGGCTCATCGCCATCGGCATGGTCGCCGTGGTGTTGGGCCTGCTGTCCATCGGCTGGAAGCTGATGCTGGCGCAGTAGTGCGCGCTGCCAGATCCGGGGATCGCCGGCTTCACTCCCGGCACCGCCGCCGCCGCGGTTCGCAGCCTAGATTGGGGCATGAGTCCCTATGATCGAGTTCCACCCGATGCCGAGCTTGGCGCTCCGGTTCCGACGACGCCTCGTCCGCGATGCGACTGGCGATGGTGGGTTCTGCCAGCCGTCCCGCAATATCTGCTCACCTACTTTCTGCTGACCGTTCTGGACCCCTGTCCTGATCTGGCGTTCTGGTTGCGGCAGCCGATTTCTTTCGCTCTCTTTCCGCTCTTCGTGTGGGTCTTCGAACCGATCGTGTTCATCATTGTCATGACCACCGCGAGCCTGAGGTTAGGGATTGAGGTGTTCGGGTCGAGCGATCCCTGGTTCGTCATACCGAATCTGATTGCACTGGGATGCACGGCCGTGCTGGGTGCCGTGGCCTGGCGGGCGCGAAGCAAGGGGCAGCCGACGCGGCCGTGGGTCGCGCTGTCAGCTATCTTCATGCTTCTTCTCGTGGTCAATCTGCAACTCACCAGGCTGATGTGCCATGCCTCGAGCGCCTGACGGCGCCTGACCTTGCGGCTGGCTACAGCCGTGCGAACATCTCTCGCGCTGCAGCGATGGTCGCGGCGATGTCCTCGTCGGTGTGCGCCGCGCTCACGAAGCCGGCTTCGTACAGCGCGGGCGCGATGTACACGCCACGGTCGAGCAGGCCGTGGAACAGCGTATTGAACTTCGTGCCGTCGCTCTTCATCACCGCCGCGTAGTTCTGCGGCAGGCCGGGCAGCAGGAAGAAGCCGAACATCCCGCCCTCGCAGTCGGCCGCGAATGGCACACCCGCGCTCTCGGCCTCGGCCGTGAGGCCGTTGACCAGTGCGCGCGTGCGGGCCGAAAGCGCATCGAAGAAGCCGGGCTTGCGGATCTCTGCCAGCGTGGCGAGGCCGCAGGCCGTAGCCACCGGGTTGCCCGACAGCGTGCCGGCCTGGTACACCGGGCCCAGCGGCGCCAGCTGCTCCATCACCGCGCGCTTGCCGCCGAAGGCCGCCAGCGGCATGCCGCCGCCGATCACTTTGCCCATCACCGTCATGTCGGGTTCGAAACCGGGGATCAGCTTCGCATAGACGCTTTGCGCGCCGCCGAGCGCAACGCGGAAGCCCGTCATGACCTCGTCGAAGACGAACAGCGCGCCGTATTGCGCACACAGCTCGCGGCAGCGCGTCATGAACGGCACGCTGGCGCGCACGAAGTTCATGTTGCCGGCGATGGGCTCGATGATCACGCAGGCGATGTCGGCGCCGTGCTCGGCGAACGCGGCCTCGATCTGCGCGAGGTTGTTGTACTCGAGCACCAGGGTGTGCTGCACCACCTCTGGCGGCACGCCCGCGCTGGTGGGGTTGCCGAAAGTGGCCAGGCCCGAGCCGGCCTTGACCAGCAGGGCATCGGCGTGGCCGTGATAGCAGCCCTCGAACTTGACGATGGTCTTGCGGCCCGTTGCGCCGCGCGCCAGGCGGATCGCGCTCATGCCGGCCTCGGTGCCCGAGCTCACCAGCCGCACCATCTCCAGCGAGGGCACGAGCGAGATGATGGCTTCGGCCAGTTCGATCTCGCGCTCGGTGGGGGCGCCGAACGAGAAGCCGTCCAGCGCCGCTTTCTGCACCGCCTCAAGTACGGCCGGATGGCCATGGCCCAGGATCATCGGCCCCCACGAGCCGATGTAGTCGATGTAGCGGCGGCCGTCGGCGTCCCAGAAGTGGGCACCCTGCGCGCGCTGCACGAAGCGCGGTGTGCCGCCGACCGCGCGGAAGGCCCGAACAGGCGAGTTCACGCCGCCGGGGATGACCGCGCGGGCGCGGGAGAAGAGAGCTTCGTTGTGATCCATGCCCGCCATTGTCGCGCGGGCCTGTGCCGTCCTCAGTGCCTGGTGTCGTGCGGCGGCAGCTCGAAACCCTCGATCGTGCTGTCCTGGGCTTCGGCCTCGTCGTCCTCGTCGGTGTCGGGCTGGGCCCAGAACAGCCGGTCGGGCACGACATGGCCCATGCCGGGGCGGAAGCCCGCGTCCAGACAGCGGTCGAGGTAGGCCAGCGCTTCGCTGGTGGCAGCCGCCAGGTCGGTGCCGGTGGCCAGCAGCGCGGCCAGCGCGGCCGAGAGGGTGTCGCCGGCACCGGCGAACACGGCCTCGAAGCGCTCGAACTTCTCGGTGGCCAGCACGGTCTGCGGCGTGGCCAGCGTGTTCTCCACGAACTGTTCGGGCAACGGGATGCCGGTGACCAGCGTGTAGGGCACGCCCAGTT
>JAGOCV010000282.1 GCA_017998575.1 Burkholderiaceae bacterium | reverse complement strand
GCCATGGGCCTCATCGCACAGATGCTGATGTTCCGGGTGACGCGCCGAACCTCAGCGCACTGATCCTCCACGAGTCTTGCCCATGACAGATGCCACTTCCTTCCTGATCCACGATGGCCTGCTGCTGGATGGCAGCGGCGCGCCCGGCGAGCCTGGCGATCTGCTGGTCGAGCGTGGCCGCATCGCAGCCGTGGGCCGCGTACCGCCCGAGGCGGCGCGCCAGCCCGGCCTGCGCCGCATCGACGCGCGCGGCCTGGTGGTGGCGCCGGGCTTCATCGACATCAAGACCCATTCGGATTTCGTGCTGCCCATCAACCCCACCGCCGACAGCAAGGTGCGTCAGGGCGTCACCACCGAGATCATCGGCCACTGCGGCTTCTCGGTCGCGCCGGTGCTGCCGGGCAAGACGCAGTTGCTGGCCGACTACCTCTCGCCCAGCGCGCCGTGGTTGCCGTTCCGCGAAATGGGTTTTCCGGAATACCTCGACACTTTCCCGGCCACGTCGGTCAATGCCGGCATGCTGGTGGGCCACAACACGCTGCGCCTGATGGTGATGGGCATGGAGCGGCGCGCGCCCACGACGGCCGAACTGGACCGCATGTGCGGCCTGCTACGCGACGGGCTCGAGGCCGGCGCGCTCGGCCTGTCGTCGGGCCTGTTCACATCGCCGGGCTCGTATGCGCAGGCCGACGAGATGCTCGCGCTGTGCCGCGTGCTCGAACCGTATGGCGCGGCCTACTTCACGCACCTGCGCGACGAATCGGCCGGCGTGCTCGATGCGCTGCAGGAGGCCATCGACATCGCGGCGCAATGCCGTGTGCACGTGCAGGTGGTGCACTTCAAGTGCTCCGGGCTCGACAACTGGGGCCGCGCGAAGACCGCACTGGAGATGCTGGCGGCCGCCAAGGCGCGTGGCCTGTCGATCGACTGCGATTCGTACCCGTACACGGCCGGCAGCAACCCGCTCAAGAACCTGATGCCGCAGTGGGTGCAGGATGGGGGCGTGCAGGCCATGCTGGCGCGGCTGCCCGAGGCCGCGACGCGCGAGCGCATCCGCGCCGATATCGAGCGCGACGGCCTCAACAACTGGGGTCGCATCCCGTCGTGGGATTGCGTGCGGGTGTCGATCAGCCCGCATCTGCCGCAGTACGCCACCCGCACCATCGCCGACATCGCGCGCGAATGGGATCTGGATCCGCTCGACGCGGCCTGCGAATACCTGCTGCGTGACCAGGGTGCCACGCGCGTGCTGGTCACTTCCATCTCCGAAGACGACATCGACACCCTGGTGCGCACGCCGTGGACGCTGGTGGGCTCCGACGGCAATTGCGTCGCGCACCACGGCGTGACGGGGCAGGGCATGCCGCATCCGCGCTTCTACGGCACCTTCCCGCGCATCCTCAGCCGCTACGTGCGCGAGCGGCGGCTCATCCCCATCGAGCAGGCCGTGCACAAGATGACCGGCGCCACGGCCGCTGCGCTGCGCCTGGCCGACCGCGGCCTCTTGCGCGCGGGCTGGCGGGCCGACCTGGTGCTGTTCGACCCGGACGACTTCGACGACCGCGCCACGTACGCCGATCCGCATCAATATCCGAGCGGGCCGCGCACCACGGTGCTGGTCAACGGCGTGCCAGTGGTGGAAGGCGCCGCGCACACCGGCGCCACCCCCGGCCGCGTGCTCAGGCGCGACGCCTGCGGACGCGTCGCCTGAAGGCTCAGTCCGCACCGCCAATGGCCGAGCGCGCTTCGGCGATGAACGCGTCGACCAGCGGGTTGTCGTGCCGCGCCTGCGTGGCGAAGGCCAGCGTGTAGCGCAAGGGCTTGCGGCCCTCGTGCAGTGCCACGTAGGCCACGCCGGGCATGGCCACGGCCGCGAAAGAAGCGGGCACGAGCGCGATGCCCACGTCGCAGGCCACGAGCGTGATCTTGGTCAGCATCTGAGAGACCTCCTGCACGATGTCGGGCACGAAGCCCGCGCGCTGGCAGGCGGCGAGGAACACGCTCTCGAAGCCCGGCCCGGCTGCGAACGGGAATGAGACGAAGCGCTCGCGCGCCACCTGGCCCAGCTGGATCGACCGGCGGCCGGCCAGCGCGTGGCTGGCGGGCAGGGCGATCAGCATGTTCTCGTCGCGCAGGCGATGCACCGCCAGGCCCCGCGCGTCCTGCAGCGGCGCCACGACCAGGGCGACGTCGGTGCCGCCGCGCCGCAGCGATTCGAGCTGGCCGCCCGTGGTGTCGCTGTCGAGCAGCACTTCGACGCCCGGATGCGCGGCGCGGAATCTCCGCACCAGATCGGGCAGCGGGCCCAGCGCGGCGCTGGCCACGAACGAGAGGCGGATGCTGCCGCTCTTGGCGTCGGATGCATGGCGCGCCAGATGCACGGCGTGCGCCGCCTGGCCCAGCGTGCGCCGCGCCTCGCGCAGGAACAGCTCGCCGACGGGCGTCAGGCGTACATGGCGCCGGTTGCGGTCGAAGAGCGACTTGCCCAGCGTGTCTTCCAGCCGCTTGATGGCATTGGACAGCGGCGGCTGCGACATGTGCAGCCGCAGCGCCGCCTTGCGGAAATTCAGTTCCTCGGCCACGGCGACGAATTGTTCGAGCTGGCGAAGTTCGATCATGGAGTTCCCTGATATTTCTTGGCTATCAATAAATAGCGAAACAGTATTTGAAGTATCACCCGACGGTCTCCAGAATGGCGCGGTCCGTCACAGGAAAGTCACACGACCCCATGTCCATCGCGTCCGCCACCGGCCCAGAACTCCAGCTGACCCATTTCGGTGCAGCCGGCTGGCGCATCACCGATGGGCGCACCACGCTGCTGGTCGATCCGTACTTCTCGCGGGTGCGCTATGCGGGCAAGACCTTCGGGACGGCCGATGCGCCCATCACGCCGGGCGACGAGCGGCCGATCTACACGCCGACCGACCGGCTCACATCTGACACGGCGCTGGTCGATCGCCATGTCGATGCGGCCGACTACATCCTCATCTCGCATTCGCACTTCAACCACTGCATGGACATGCCGCACATCGCGCGCAAGACCGGCGCACTGGTGATCGGCACCGAAAGCACGATGAACGTGGCGCGCGCCGGCAACGTCGACGAGCAGCAGCTCATCACCGTCAAGGGCGGCGAGGACTACCAGTTCGACGAACTCTCGGTGCGCGTGCTGCCCAGCCTGCACTCGCCGCTGGCGGCCAAGCGCTACTTCGAGTCGGGCCTGGTGCCGCGCGATGTCGAGCGGCCGCTGCGCATGTTCGACTACTGCGAAGGCGGCACGCTGGGCTACCTGATCCGCTGGGGCCGCCACCGCATCGTGGTGTTCGGATCGATGAACTACATCGAACGCGAGCTGTTCGACATCACCGCCACCATCGCCCTCGTGCCCGCGGCGCGCGCGCGCCTGCACGTGCACGACTACACCGGCCGCCTGCTGCGCCGCCTGGGCCAGCCGCCGCTGGTGATCGCCACCCATTGGGATGTCCAGACCGCGCCCTACGGCGCCTCGCAGGACGAGGCGCTGGCGCAGGCAGAGACCTTCGTGGCCGAAGTGCAGGCGGTCTCGCCCACGGCCGAGGTCATCGTGCCGCGCCATTTCGACACGGTGATCGTCGATGGCGACGCACGCGTGCGGACCGCCCCGAAACAGGTTTCACCCGTGGCCGCCTGACGCGGCCGGGTTCGCGTTGCGTCGCACGGTGTCCCTCGCGCCGTGCGGCAAGTTCCAAGAAGAAGACGATGCCCGGGACTGGGCGGAGGACGACAAGCAAGCAGTGCCTGCCTGCGCAGCGGCTGAGGCCGGCGCGGGCGGCACCTTCCATCGACTATCGGAGCGTCTCATGAATGCCATCTTCCGGGCCCTGCTGGGCCTGTCCTTCGCCGCCGCGGCGGGCCTTTCGGCCGCGGCCGACTTCCCCACCAAACCGATCCGGATGGTGATTCCGGTGACGCCGGGCGGTCCCAACGACATCATGGCCCGCACCTTGCAGCCGCGCCTGGGCGCGCTGCTGGGCCAGTCGGTGGTGATCGAGAATATTCCGGGCGCGGGCGGCAACCTGGCCACCACCTCCATCGTGCGCCAGCCGGCCGATGGCTACAACCTCATCCTGCACGGCATGACGTATGCCGTGAATCCGTCGATCTTCGGCAATACGCTCTCGTACAAGATCGACGACCTCGTGCCGGTGTCCATCGTGGCCAAGGGTCCGCTCGTGCTGGTGGCGCATCCGTCGCTGGGCGTGAAGAACGTGCGCGAGCTCATCGCCTACATCAAGGGCCGCGGCGACGGCGTGGACTTCGCCTCGGGCGGGCCGGGCACATCGCCGCACCTCGCGGCCGAGCTGTTCAAGGTGATGACGGGCACCAAGCTCCAGCACATTCCCTACAAGGGCACCAGCGCCTTCATGCCCGACCTGATGGCCGGCCGCATCCCGATCGCTTTCGTCAGCCCGCTGGTGGTCAAGACCTACGTCGAATCGGGCCAGCTCGTCGGGCTGGGCGTCACGGGCGCGAAGCGCGCCGAAGGCTGGAACCTGCCCACCATCGCCGAAGCCGGCGTGCCGGGCTACGACTTCGAGGCCTGGTACACGATCATGACGCGCGCCAGCACGCCGCCCGACATCGTGCAGAAGCTCAACAAGGTGATCAACGAAGCCCTGGCCGCGCCGGACGCACAGGAGAAATGGAAGAGCCTGGGCGTGGAAGTCATGCCCGGCACGCCACAGGACGCCGCCGTGTACGTGCGCAGCGAGTACGAGAAATGGGCCAAGGTGGTCAAAGAGGCTGGCATCAAGGCCGAGTGACGACAACACGACGAGACACAAGAGACACGATGCTGTACGTGAATGGAAAGCTCTTCGATGGCCGCGACGCCCTTCCCCCGGGGCATGCGCTGCTGATCGAAGAGGGCCGGGTGCGCGCGATCGCACCGGCCGCGCAATTCGAGGGCCATGCCGGCCCGCGCTTTGACCTGGGCGGCGACACGCTGTTGCCGGGCCTGATCGACTGCCACGTGCACCTGACCATGTCGGGTGACGGCAAGGCCGTGACCGGGCAGGGCAGCGGCCATGCCGCGCTCACGCTGCAGGCGCTGGAGAACGCCCAGGCCTCGCTGCGCGGTGGCGTGACCGCGCTGCGCGACTGCGGCGGCGTCGATCATGTCGAGTTCGCCGTGCGAGACGCCTGCAACAGCGGGCGCTTCCTCGGGCCGCACATCAAGGTGTCGGGCAAGGTCATCTGCATGACGGGCGGCACGAAATGGA
>JAGOCV010000281.1 GCA_017998575.1 Burkholderiaceae bacterium | reverse complement strand
GGCCAGCTGCGCACCCAGCTGCGGCAACGTGCTGAACGTCGCCTTCGTACCAGCGCCGAACGCCTCGACGTCTTTCAGCTCGCCAGTCGTATCGACGGGCTTCCCGTTCTCGATGGTGCGGGCCGATTGCGCCACCAGGTGCTTGAGTTCGGGCCGCTCGGCCACTTCGACACCGGTGAGGTCGAGCATTCCCACGCATTCGCCATCGGGGCCCAGCAGCGGCGCGCCGGCGCAGCTGTACACGCTGGTGTCGTCGAAGAAGTGCTCGCCACGGTGCAGCCACACCGGCTGCAGTTCGGTGAGCGCGGCGCCGATGGCGGTGGTGCCCACGGCGCGCTCGGAGAGATCGGCGCCCACGCGCGCGATGACGGCCGCCCGGCGGTCCGCGCGGTCGATCGGGCCATGCGTGTCGACCACCACGCCCTGCGCGTCCGTGAGGATGGCGAAGTAGCGCGTGCCCGCGATGGCGCGGGCGAGCTTTTCCAGCGTGGGCCGAGCCGCCAGCACCAGCGGCCGGTTGGCCTCGGTCACGCGACGCATGGCCTGCGTGCTCACGCCATCGAAGGCAAGTGGATTCGAAGGATGGCGGCCGTCAGCCAGGCAGCGACGCCATGAGCGTTCGATCCACGGCTCCATCCAGCCGGGTGCCGATGCGGGCGCGCCGCCTTCCAGCAGGGCGTGGCGGGCCTGCGATATGAGCGTCATGCGCTCGATAGGGGGTTGCTGCGGTACGGCGTGCATGGAGAGGGTGGCGCGAGGGGCGATCACGCGCTGTTGCATTTTGAGAATTTCGACGCTTTGCTGCAACGCACAGAGGGTTTTGCCTAGGTAAACGGTCGGGTACGGATTCAAGAATGAAACCGGGGCTGCCAGAGGCCCTGGCTAGCGGCCTGTGCTGGCGCCGGCGTGACCCCAGGAAAACCCACGAACGGAGACACACGATGAAAGTTGAGTTCACGGTCAACGGCCAGGGCGCGAGCGTCGACGTGCCCCCCAACACGCTGCTGGTGCACGCGCTGCGCGACCACCTGCGCCTCACAGGAACGCACGTCGGCTGCGACACGGCGCAGTGCGGTGCCTGCACCGTGCTGCTCGATGGCCGCGCCATCAAGTCGTGCAACACACTGGCGGTGCAGCACAACGGCGCGCACATCACCACCATCGAAGGCCTGGCCCAGGCCGATGGCACGCTGCATCCGATGCAGGCCGCGTTCAAGGAGTGCCACGGCCTGCAGTGCGGCTTCTGCACGCCGGGCATGGTGATGAGCGCGGTCGATCTGTGCAAGCGCCATCCCGACGCCGATGAGGCAAGCATCCGCGAACAGCTCGACGGCAACATCTGCCGCTGCACCGGCTACCAGAACATCGTGCGCGCCGTCCGCCAGGGCCAGGCCGCCATGTCCGCCTGAGCGCGGCCGACACACGAGGAGACACACCATGGGTGCATCCGATTTCGCCAAGCTGCCACATATCGGCGAGGCCGTCCGCCGCAAGGAGGACTACCGATTCCTCACGGGCGCGGGCAACTACACCGACGACATCCAGCTGGCCAACCAGCAGGTGGCCGTGTTCGTGCGCTCGCCGCACGCGCATGCACGCATCCGCGCCATCGACATCTCGGCCGCGCGCTCTGCGCCCGGCGTGCGCGCCGTGTTCACGGGCGAGGACGTGGCGGCCGACAAGGTCAATGGCCTGCCCTGCGGCTGGCTCATCACCTCCACCGATGGCACGCCCATGAAGGAGCCGCCGCATCCCATCATGGCGCAGGGCAGTGTGCGCTACGTGGGCGACCACGTGGCGATGGTGGTGGCCGACACGCTGGAACACGCCAGGGACGCAGCCGAGCTCGTCGCGGTGGACTACGAGCCGCTCGAAGCCGTCGTGCACCTGGCCGACGTCGTGAAAGGCAAGGGCGCCGCGCTGCACGAAGCCGCACCCGACAACCATTGCTACAAGTGGGCCATCGGCGACAAGGCCCAGGTGGACGCGGCCTTCGCCAACGCCGCGCACGTCACGAAGCTCGACCTCTACAACAACCGCCTCGTGCCCAACGCGATGGAGCCGCGCGCGGCCATCGGCAGCTACAGCCGCGCCACCGATGAGTACACGCTCTACGTCTCCAACCAGAATCCGCACGTCGAGCGCCTGCTCATGACCGCCTTCGTGCTGGGCCTGCCCGAGCACAAGGTGCGCGTGATCGCCCCCGACGTGGGCGGCGGCTTCGGCTCCAAGATCTTCCTGTACGCCGAAGACGTCTGCCTGACCTGGGCCGCGAAGAAGCTCAACTGCGCCATCAAGTGGACGGCCGACCGCAGCGAGGCCTTCGTCTCCGACGCGCATGGCCGCGACCACGTCAGCCATGCCGAGATGGCGATGGACAAGGACGGCAAGTTCCTCGCCATGCGCGTGCACACCGACGCCAACATGGGCGCCTACCTCTCCACCTTCAGCACGGCCGTGCCCACCATCCTCTATGCCACGCTGCTGGCGGGCCAGTACACCTGCCCGCAGATCCACGTCGAGGTGGATGCGTGGTTCACCAACACCGCGCCGGTCGACGCCTACCGCGGCGCGGGCCGGCCCGAGGCCACCTACCTGCTCGAACGCCTGGTCACGCGCTGCGCGTGGGAGATGGGGATGGGCCAGGACGAAATCCGCGAGCGCAACTTCATCCGCAGCTGGCCCTACCAGACACCGGTGGCGCTGCAATACGATGTGGGCGACTACCAGGCCTGCATGACACAGGCCAAGGAGCTGGCCGAAGTGAGCGGTTTCGATGCGCGCCGCAAAGCCAGCGAGGCGAAGGGCCTCAAGCGCGGCATCGGCTACAGCAGCTACATCGAGGCCTGCGGCATTGCGCCGTCCAACATCGCGGGCGCGCTGGGCGCGCGCGCGGGCCTGTTCGAATGCGGCGAGGTGCGCGTGCATCCCACCGGCAGCGTGACCGTGTTCACCGGCTCGCACAGCCATGGCCAGGGCCACGAGACCACCTTCGCCCAGGTGGTGGCCAGCCGCCTGGGCATTCCGGTGGAAAACGTGGACGTGGTGCACGGCGACACCGGCCGCGTGCCCTTCGGCATGGGCACCTACGGCTCGCGTTCCATCAGCGTGGGCGGCGCGGCCATCATGAAGGCGCTCGACAAGATCGAAGCCAAGGCCAAGAAGATCGCGGCCCACCTGATGGAGGCCAGCGACGCCGACATCGACTTCAGCGGCGGCGAGTTCGTGGTCAAGGGCACGGACAAGAAGATTCCGTTCGCGCAGGTGGCGCTCACCGCCTACGTGCCGCACAACTACCCGCTCGACAAGCTGGAGCCCGGCCTCAACGAGACGGCGTTCTACGACCCGACCAACTTCACCTTCCCGGCCGGCACCTACGTCTGCGAAGTGGAGGTGGACCCGGCCACCGGCGTCGTGCGCGTGGACCGCTTCACCGCCGTGGACGACTTCGGCACCATCATCAATCCGATGATCGTCGAGGGCCAGGTGCATGGCGGGCTGGCCCAAGGCATCGGCCAGGCGCTGCTGGAGGACTGCGTGTACGACCGCGACACCGGCCAGTTGCTCACCGGCAGTTTCATGGACTACGCCATGCCGCGTGCCGACGACCTGCCCGAGTTCCGGCTGGGCACCGTCTGCACGCCGTGCACGCACAACCCGCTGGGCACCAAGGGTTGCGGCGAGGCGGGCGCCATCGGCTCGCCACCTGCGGTCATCAACGCCGTGCTCGACGCGCTGGCGCCGCTGGGCGTGAAAGAGTTCGACATGCCGGCATCGCCCGCACGGGTGTGGGACGCCATCCAGGCCGCGCGCGGCTGAACCCGACACGAAGGAGACGACACATGTACGCATTCACCTTCGAGCGGCCCGCCACCACGCGCGCCGCCACCGATCTGGCCCGGGCCGGCGCGCGTGCGCTGGCCGGCGGGCAGACACTGCTGGCGTCGATGAAGCTGCGCCTGGCCAGTGCCGACACACTGGTCGATCTGGGCGGCATCGCCGAGCTGGCGGGCATCCGGCGCGAGGGCGACGCGCTCGTCATCGGCGCCATGACGCGCCATGCCGACGTGGCCGCCAGCCGCGACGTGGCGGGCGCCATCCCGGCGCTGGCCTACCTGGCCGGCCACATCGGCGACCGGCAGGTGCGCGCCATGGGGACGATGGGCGGATCGGTGGCCAACAACGATCCGGCCGCGTGCTACCCGAGCGCAGTGCTCGCGCTGGGCGCCACGGTCATCACCACGCAGCGCGAAATCGCGGCCGACGATTTCTTCCAGGGGCTCTTCGGCACCGCGCTGGGCGAGGGCGAGCTGATCACTGCGATCCGCTTCCCTGTGCCGAAGCAGGCGGCGTACATGAAGTTCCGCCAGCCGGCATCCCGCTTCGCGCTCATCGGCGTGTTCGTCGCGCAGATGAAGGACGGCGGCGTGCGTGTGGCCGTCACCGGCGGCGGCAACGGCGTGTTCCGCCACGCGGGGCTGGAGCAGGCGCTGGGCAACAGCTTCACGCCCGAGGCCGCGGCCGCGGTGAAGATCGACGCGTCGCAACTGTCGGGCGACCTGCATGCCAGCGCCGCCTACCGGGCCAACCTCATCAGCGTGCAGACTCAGCGCGCAGTGGCGCAGATCCTTGGCCGCTGAACCCGCCATCGCCGGCGCACCCGGCTCCATAGACGCGGTGATGGCGGCGCTGGCGGCCGAGGGCTACCTGTGCGAGAGGCGCCTGGCCACCGCCGTGTTCCTGTCGCTGCGGCTGGGCCGTCCGCTGCTGCTGGAAGGTGAGCCGGGTGTCGGCAAGACCGCGCTCGCGCAGGCGCTGGCCGCCGCGCTCGGCCGCCCCATGGTTCGCTTGCAGTGCTACGACGGGCTGGAGCAGCGCGATGCGCTGTATGAATGGAACCACGCCGCGCAACTGCTGCACATGAAGGCCATCGAGACGGCGGGCCGCTCTGGCGCGTTCGAGGCGGCCGATGCGCTGCGGCTGGAGCGCGAGGTGCACGGCGAGCGCTTCCTGGTGCAGCGGCCGCTGCTGCAGGCGCTGCGCGCGCCGGCGCCGGGCGCGTTGCTGCTGATCGACGAGGTCGATCGCGCCGACGAGCCGTTCGAAGCCTTCCTGCTCGAATACCTGGGCGAATACCAGATCAGCATTCCCGAACTGGGCCCGCAGCGCGCCGTGCACCCGCCCGTCACGCTGCTCACCAGCAACCGCACGCGCGACCTGCACGACGCGGTGCGGCGCCGCTGCCTCTACCACTGGCTGGACTACCC
>JAGOCV010000280.1 GCA_017998575.1 Burkholderiaceae bacterium | reverse complement strand
ACTCACAGGTGCTCGACCTGCGCTCCGACATGCTGCGTGCCGAACTCGCAGGGCAGGTCGAGTTCGCCGGCCTGCGGCACGAGCTCACCTTCGGCGCAACCGGCACCAGCAAGGACCAGGCGCCCATCTACCAGCGCACCTATGCCGCCGGTCCGCAAAATCTCTACGACCCGAGCGATGTCTCCAGTGCGGTGACCTTCGGCGCGGGGCCGGCCACGCCCACCACGGCCGCCTACAGCACGCGCGACACCGGCCTGTACGCGATCGACCGCATCGCGCTGGGCGAGCACTGGCAGCTCATCGGCGGCCTGCGCCACACGCGCTACCGCAGCGATCAGGGCGGCCTGGCCTACAACCCCGAGAAGACGACCCCCATGGCCGCCGTGGTCTACCGGCCGGTCGATGCGCTGTCGTTCTATGCATCGTTCGCACAGGCGCTGGAAGAAGGCGAGACAGCGCCCACCGGCACGGTCAATGCCGGCACCCGGCTGCCGCCTGGCGTGAGCGACCAGAAGGAAGTCGGCGCGCGCTGGCTCACGCCTGGCGGCACGCTGGTGTCGGGCGCGCTGTTCGACATCTCGCGCCCGGGCTACTACACCGACGTCGCCACCAACACGTTCACCAGCGCCGGCGAACAGCGCTACCGCGGCATCGAGCTGTCGGCCCAGGGGCAGCTCACGCCGCGGCTGGGCTGGCAGACCGCCGCACTGTGGCTGGATGCCCGCTTCGCCAACATCGGCGCCGCGTACGACGGCAAGAGGCCCGAGAACACGGCACGCCGCACGGCCAGCGCATTCCTCACGTATGACCTGCCCATGCTCGCGGGCTTGTCCGTCAACGGCGGCGCCTATTACACCGGCCGCCGCCCGGTCAACGACCTGAACCAGGCCTTCCTCGGCGACATCACGCTGCTGGCGGCCGGGCTGCGCTATGCAGACCGCAGCTTCGGCCAGCGCACGACGTGGCAACTCAACATCGAGAACCTGACGGACAAGCACTACTGGGCCGCCGGCGGCACGCGTCTGGCGGCCGGCGCGCCGCGCACGGTCAAGGCCTCGGTGAAGATCGACCTGTGACTTCGACCACGGCCGTATCGTCCCTGCGCCGCGCGGGCGCGCTCGATGCCCTGCCGCCGCTGAGGCAGGCGGTGTCGTGGCTGCACTGGATCGCCGGCATCACGCTGGGCACCTTGCTGGCGGTGATCGGGCTCACGGGCGCAGCGCTGTCGTTCCGCGCCGAGCTGCTGACGCTGGCCAATCCCGGCGTCGTGTCGGTGGCGCCGCGCACCGACGGCAGCGTGCCGCTCACGCCGGGCGGCATCGGCGAAGCGGTGGTGCGGGCCGTGGGCCAGCGGCGCGTGGCCACGATCACGCTGTTCGATGCACCCGGCGCGGCGGCGCGCGTGGTGTTCACGGCACGGCCCGGCGAGACCGGCGGCGAGACGCTGTTCGCCGATCCGTACACGGGCGAGCTGCGCGCCCTGCGTGGCGACGCCGCTTTCGAGTGGATCGAGGCGCTGCACCGCTGGCTGCTGCTGCCCAAGGCACAGGGCCGCATCGCCACCGGCGTGCTGGCGATTGCCCTGGTGCTCTTCGTCGCCTCGGGCCTCTACCTGCGCTGGCCCCGGCGCGCGGCGGACTGGCGGGAATGGCTGACGATCCGCCGCGGCCTGCGCGGGCGGCCGATGCTCTGGGCGATCCACGCCGTGGCTGCGACCTGGATCCTGCCGCTGCTGCTGGTGTCGGCGCTCACCGGCATGTACTGGTCGTTCGACATCGTGCGCGAGCAGGTCGACCGCATCGCCGGCCAGCCGCGCGAGCCACGCATGCCGCGCGCAACCGGGCCGGTGGATGCGGCGCGTGCCGCGCAATGGCCGGCCGAGCTCGACCGCGCGTGGCAGCTGTTCCAGGACCGTGTGGGCGACGGCTGGCAACAGGCCAGCCTGCGCGCACCCGAGCGGCCGGGTCAGGCCGTGCAGATCACCTGGCTGGCCCGCGATGCCGGCTACGACCGGGCACGCAACCGCATGCTCGCCGATACGGTCGGCGCGCGCATCGCGCGCGACGACCGCCACGCCGATCTGGCACCGGGTGCCTGGGCACTCACGCTGGTGTACGCACTGCACACCGGCAACTGGAGCCTGGCCGGCCGCATCGCCATGGCCCTGTCGAGCCTGGGCCTGCCCGTGCTGGCCGTCACCGGCTGGATGCTGTATCTGGGACGGCGGCGCGATCAACGCGCGGCCCGTGCCGGCGCGCGCGGCCTGGCAGGCGCTGCCAGGACAACAGGCCATGCAACACCGATCTGGGTGCTGCATGCCAGCCAGAGCGGCACCGCCGAACGCCTGGCGGTGGAGACCGCCTCGGCACTTGCGGCGGCCGGCCAGGCGGTCGAGCTGCTGCCGCTGGCCCGCCTGCAACCCGAACGGCTGCCGGCCGACGCGCGTGTGCTGATCGTGGCCGCCAGCTTTGGCGATGGCCAGGCGCCCGACACCGCGCGGCGTTTTGCGCGAGGTTTCATCGACGGTGAGCCTGGCACGTCACTGCCCGGCTGGCAGTACGCGGTGCTGGCGCTCGGCGACCGGCGCTATCCGCAGTTCTGCGGTTTCGGCCGCGCCCTCGACGCGCGCCTGCAGTCGTTGCACGCGACGCCGCTGTGGCCGATGGTGGAACTGGACGCCAATGACGAGGCGGCGCTGGCGCGCTGGTGGTCCGGCCTGCAGGATCTGGCCGGGACGGCGGTGCCGCTGGCGGGTGCCGCCGCCGGCACGCCCGAGTGGCAGACCTGGACGCTCGCGGACCGCCGCCTGCTCAACGCGGGCAGCAGTGGCGCGCCGCTGTTCGAAGTCACGCTGCGGCCGCAGCTACCGTGCGAATGGTCGCCGGGCGCACTGGTCGAAGTGGTGGTGACCCCCAGTGCGGCCTGCGTGCAGGCCCGCCTGCGTGGCTGGGGCCTGGACCCGGAAGACGTCGCAGAGGGCCCTGCCGGCCCCTGCACGCTGGCCGAACTGCTGGCCCACAGCGAGTGCGACCCGGCCACGGCTCCCGCCTCGGCCGCGCAACTGGTCGCGGGCCTGCGGCCCATCGCGCCGCGCCGCTACTCCATCGCCTCGGTGCCGGCCGATGCCGGCGTGCAACTCCTGGTGCGCCAGGCCCGCCACGAAGACAGGCTGGGCCTCGCCTCGGGGTGGCTCACCGCCGATGGCAGTGTGGGGGCCACGCTGCAGGCACGGCTGGTGGCAAATCCCGCCTTCGGCCCGGTCGAGGCCGAGCGGCCCTGCATCTTCATCGGCAACGGATCGGGTCTGGCGGGCCTGCGCGGGCACCTGCGCGCCCGCGTGCGCCAGGGCGCCCGGCGCAACTGGCTGCTCTTCGGCGAGCGGCATCACGCGCACGACCGGCTCTGCGGCGAAGAGATCGACCGCTGGCAAGCCGAAGGCCTGCTCGAACGGGTGGACTGGGTGTTCTCACGCGATTCGAATCATCACGAATATGTGCAGCACCGACTGCTGGCCGCGGCAGCCGACGTGCGTGGCTGGGTGGCGGATGGCGCAACGCTGTTCGTGTGCGGCAGCCTGCAGGGCATGGCTGGTGGCGTGGATGCCGCGCTGCGCGACATCCTGGGCGGCGACGCCGTGGAAGAGCTGCTGTCGCAGGGCCGCCTGCGGCGCGACGTGTACTGAGCGGCCGGCCGGTCTCAACCGCCCCAGCCGTGCGCCACGTGCGAGAGCAGGGCCAGCAGGCCCGAGCCCGAGATGACGAAGCCGGTGATGCGCCGAACGGTTTTCATGGTCGTGACTCCTGTGGTGAGAGGGATCGATGCCCTCCGGGATCATGGAATGCCCTCTGGCAGAGGGTGCGTAATGAGAACAATTCTCGGCGTCAAGTGCCGCACTGGCAAGGCAAGGATGTTCATCCCCGCCATAGCCAACGCCTTCCCAAAGAACGTCCGGCGTTCGGGGTTTTTATGAGAATGATTCGCGTTCGTTGGCTATGATGGGCGCGCTTTTTCCCATCTCTTCCCCTCATACGGAGAACTCCGAAACCATGCGCATCCGCTTCAAGCCCCTGGCCGCCGCCCTTCTGGTGGCCTGTTCCACGGCCGCCGTGGCCCAGCAGCAGGTGGTCAACCTGTACTCGGCCCGCCACTACGCGACCGACGAAGCGCTGTACTCGGGCTTTACCCAAGCCACCGGCATCCGTATCAACCGCGTGGACTCCGACGACGCCGGCATCGTCGCGCGTCTGAAGGCCGAAGGCGCGGCCTCGCCCGCCGACGTGATCCTCATGGTGGATGCGGCACGCCTGTACCGTGCCGAGGCCGACGGCCTGTTCCTGCCGGTGCGCTCCACGCTGCTGGAGAACGCGATCCCCGCCAACCTGCGCAGCAACGCCGCGGCCGACGGCGGCATCTCGTGGTTCGGTTTCTCCACGCGTGCCCGCGTGATCGTCTACGACAAGACCCGGGTGAAGCTCGAGGATGTGGACGCCTACGAGAAGCTGGCCGCCCCGGTCAACAAGGGCAAGATCTGCATCCGCTCGGGCTCGCACCCTTACAACCTGAGCCTGTTCGGCGCGGTCACCCAGCACATGGGCGAGGCCAAGGCCGAGGAATGGCTCAAGGGCGTCAACGCCAACCTGGCGCGCGCACCCAAGGGCGGCGACACCGACCAGATCAAGGGCGTGGCCGCCGGTGAGTGCGCCATCGCCATCACCAACAGCTACTACCTCGCCCGCCTGATGCGCTCGGACAAGGCCGAGGACCGCGCCGTGGCCGAGAAGGTCAGCGTGGTGTTCCCCAACCAGGCCAGCTGGGGCACGCACCTGAACATCGCCGGCGGCGGCGTGGCACGCCATGCCAAGAACAAGGACAACGCCATCAAGCTGCTCGAATACCTGGCCAGCCCGGCGGCGCAGAACTACTTCGCCAACGGCAACAACGAATGGCCCGTGGCCAAGGGCGTGACCACCGACAACCCGGCCCTCAAGACCATGACGGGCCCGGCAGGCACGTTCAAGAGCGAGACCATTCCGATCGGCGCCGTGGGTGCCAACCAGACCAAGGTGCAGCAGATGCTGGACCGCGTCGGCTTCAAGTAAACGGCGCTCCAGCTCCACCAAGAAACGGCGGACCACGGTCCGCCGTTTTCCTTGGGCGCGCCGCAACGTTCAGGAACGGCGGGCCAGCAACTGCCCGCCGCCCGCGCGGCAAGGGCCGAACAGATCCAGCGCCGGCCGATAGGTGGGCGACGCCACGTCGAGCAGGCCCAGCAGCGTGGGGTAGAGGTTGTCGTG
>JAGOCV010000279.1 GCA_017998575.1 Burkholderiaceae bacterium | reverse complement strand
GCCGCGATGTACGCCACGCCGCAGGCGCTGCGCGAGTTGCGCCAGGCCATGGCGATCGAGCGGCCCGACCTCGTGCACGACCTGGGCGCGATGCGGCTCGAATCCATCCGGCTGGCGCTCACGCGCGCGGGCGACGACCCGGCGCTGGCCGAGCCCGCCTTCGACGTGTTCTTCGACGAGCGCCAGCGCGTCGAGCTGTATGAGGATGCGCTGCCGGCGCTGGAATTTCTCGCCAGCCGCTATCCGGTGGTGGCGCTCACCAACGGCAATTCGGACCTGGGCCGCGTGGGGCTCACGCATTTCTTCCGCCACACCTTCAGCGCCGGCGCGTTCGGCATTGCCAAGCCCGACCCGCGCATCTTCCACGCGGCAGCCGCCGCCGCAGGCGTGGCGCCGCGCGAGGTGCTGCACGTGGGCGACGACCCGCTGCTCGACGTGGTGGGCGCGATCGAGGCCGGCATGCAGGCCTACTGGCTCTCGCGCGAGTCGGTGGCCTGGGCACACGCCCATCGCGGCCAGCCGCACGTGGTGGCGGACGGGCTGCACAGGCTGGCCGAAATCCTGGCCTGAACCCGGCCCGCCGGGCGCAGTCAAGCCTAAAAGGCATGGCTGGTGTACCGGAACCGCCATAGCGGGCGGCGCCTTGACCCAGAACAATTCGCGCACCCCGCGCCATCTTCATCGCGCGGGAACACAACGATTCTGGAGACACCCATGCCCGCCTTCGCCCCCGCTTCCCCGCACCGCTGGCTGCGCCGCTGTATCGGACTGGCCCTGCTGGCCGCCACCACCTTCGCCGCGGCGCAGGACTTCCCCACGCGCCCGCTCAAACTGGTCGTCGGCTTCGGCCCCGGGGGCCTGGGCGACACCGTGGCGCGCGCGCTGGCCCAGAAGATGGGTGAATCGATGGGTCAGCCCGTGGTGGTGGAGAACACGCCGGGCGCCGGCGGCATCACGGCCGCGTCGTCCGTGGCCCGTGCCGCGCCGGACGGCTACACGCTGCTGCTGGTGAGCGGCCAGAACGCCTTCAGTCCGTCGCTGTTCAAGTCGCTGCCCTACGACCCGGTCAACAGCTTCAGCATGATTTCCACGCTGGGCCGCTTCCACTTCCTGGTGGTGGTGGACAAGGACAGCCCGCACAAGAACCTGGCCGATGCGCTCGCCGCCGCCCGGCGCGACCCGGCGCGCTTCAACGTCGGCACCATCAACGTGGGCAGTGCCCAGCACCTCTCGGCGCGCCTGCTGCTGACCATGGCCGACCTGGACGTGCCCATCGTGCCCTTCAAGTCCACCGGCGATGTCGTCACCGCGCTCAAGGGCCAGACCGTGCAGGTGGGCGTGGAAACCACCACGGGCGTGATCGGCCAGGTCAAGGGCGGCAGCCTGCGCGCGCTGGCCACCTCGTCGCCCAAGCGGCTGACCGTGCTGCCCGACGTGCCCACCGTGGCCGAGGCCGGCATCCCGGCGCTGGCCAGCTATGAGTCGGATTCGTGGAACGGCATCGTCGCCCCCGCCAACACGCCGCGCGAGGTGGTGATGCGCCTGCAGCGCGAGATCGACAAGGCCCTGGCCACGCCCGACCTGCGCCAGCGCCTGCTGGGCCTGGGCATCGAGCCGGCATCGAGCACGCCGGAAGAGCTGCGGCAGGTCTTCATCCGCGACGCCGCCAAGTGGGGCGCGGTGATCCGCCAGGCCAACATCGAGAAGCAGTGACCCGCGCGGAAAGCCACAGCATGCATGCCATCCAGAACCCGCCCGTCGCCGTGGGCGATGCAACGGCCATGAGCGAGGAAGAGCGCCGTGCGCGCATCGACCTGGCCGCCTGCTACCGGCTGATCGACCTCTACGGCATGAGCGACGGCATCCTCAACCACATCTCGGCCCGCGTGCCGGGGCGCGACGAGCACTTCCTCATCAATCCGTTCGGCCTGCTGTACGAGGAGATCACGGCGTCGAGCCTGATCAAGGTGGATCTGGACGGCACCGTGCTGGCCAACGCCGACCCGCGCTACACCATCAACCTGCCGGGCTACGTGATCCACAGCGCCATCCACGGCGCCCGCCACGACGTGGCCTGCGTGCTGCACACCCACACGCCGGCCGGCATGGCGGTGTCGGCGCTCGAATGCGGCCTGCTGCCCATCAACCAGACGGCGATGCGCTTCGCCGGCAGCGTGGCGTATCACGACTTCGAAGGCGTGGCCGTCGATACCGACGAGCGCCGCCGCCTCGTGGCCGACCTGGGCGACAACGACGTGATGATCCTGCGCAACCACGGCCTGCTGGCCGTGGGCCGCACCGTGGCCGAGGCCTTCGTCAACATGCAGCGGCTCGAGCGCGCGTGCCAGACGCAGTTGCTGGCCATGTCGGCCGGCAGCCCGCTCGTGAGCCTGGCCACCGACCTGGTGGACAAGACCTTCCAGCAACTGCGCCAGGCCCCCACGCCCGCCGCCGACGGCCGCCGCCTGCCGCACGGCGAGCGCGAATGGCCCGCGCTGCTGCGCAAGCTCGACCGCATCGATCCGTCGTACCGCGACTGAAGCGGCGGAACTGGCGCAAGATACGCCGTTTTTCACCGAACCGGACTCCGAACTCCATGACCCGTCACCGCGTCCTCCAGACCCATTCCATCTCGGCACCGCTCGACGCGCAGCTGCAGACCCTTCCCGGCGCAGACGTGCATTGCCTCTGGAAGGAGGCCGATCCGCAAGCCTTCCTCGCGGCGCACGGCGGCGAGTTCGAGGCGGTGGCGGCGCATGTGCGTTTCGGCTGCTCCGCGCAGACCATGGCCGCGCTGCCCGCCCTGCGCGCCATCTGCAATTTCGGCGCGGGCTACGACAAGATCGACATGGACGCGGCGCGTGCGCGTGGCATCCAGGTCTCCAACACGCCCGACGTGCTCAACGGCTGCGTGGCTGACCTGGCCATGGGCCTGGTCATCGACGTCGCGCGCGGGGTGTCGGTCACCGATCGCTTCGTGCGCGCCGGCGGCTGGGCCGCAGGCGGGCAACGGCCGCTGATGACGCGGGTGCACGGCAAGAAGCTGGGCCTGCTGGGCTTTGGCGGCATCGGGCAGGCCATCGCGCGCCGGGCGGCGGGCTTCGACATGGAGGTGCGCTACAACACGCGCCGCCCCGTGGCCGGATCGCCGTTCATGCACGTGCCCGACCTGATGGCGCTGGCCTCGTGGTGCGACTTCCTGGTGGTGGCCTGCGTGGGCGGGCCCACGACCCACCACCTGGTGTCGGCTCAGGTGCTCGACGCCCTCGGCCCGCAGGGCATCGTGGTCAACATCGCGCGCGGCTCGGTGATCGACGAGGCGGCGCTGGTCGCCGCGCTCTCGGGCGGCCGGATCGCCGGCGCAGGCCTCGATGTGTTCGAGAACGAGCCGCACGTGCCCACCGAACTGCTGGCGATGGACAACGTCGTCGTGCTCTCGCACATCGCCGGCTTCACGCGCGAGACGCGCCGCGACATGGAGCAGCGCGTGTACGACAACCTGCAGGCCTACTTCGCCACGGGGCGCGTGCTCGACCCGGTCTGAGCCATGCCCGGCTTCGCCGCCAACCTGACGCTGCTCTACACCGAGCTGCCGTTGATGCAGCGTTTCGAGGCCGCCGCGCGCGACGGTTTCGAGGCGGTCGAGTTGCTGTTTCCCTACGACTGGCCGGCCGCCGAACTGGCTGCGCAGCTGCGGGTGCACGGGCTGGAGCTGCTGTTCTTCAACGCGACGCCGCGCAGCCGCCCCGAGGATCGGGGTGTGGCCTGCCTGCCCGAGCGGCGTGCCGAGTTCCATGACGCCTTCCTGCGCGCGCTCGCGTGGGCCGACACGCTGGGCTGCGACCGGCTGCACGTGATGTCGGGCCTGGTGCCCCCGGGCGCCGAGCGCACGGCCCTGCGCGAGTGCTACCTGGACAACCTGCGCTGGGCGGCGCGCAAGGCGGCGGCGAGCGGGCGCGGCGTGCTCATCGAGCCCATCAACGCGCACGACATGCCGGGCTTCTTCCTGCAGCGGCAGGACGAGGCGCATGCGCTGGTCGCCGAGGTGGGCGAGCGCAACGTGCAGGTGATGATGGACATCTACCACTGCGAACGCACCGAGGGCAATGCCCTGGCGCACCTGCGCCGACATCTGGCCAGCGGGCGCATCGGCCACGTGCAGATCGCCGGCGTGCCGGGTCGGCACGAGCCTTCGGCCGACGACGCGGTGGACTGGCCCGCGTTGTTCGCGCTGCTCGATACGCAGGGCTACGAAGGATGGGTGGGCGCGGAATACCACCCGCGCCTGGGCGCCGTGCCCGGCGCTACGCCGCGGGGCCTGGGCTGGCGTGCGATGGCGCAGGGTTCACCGGGTCGCGGCTGAGCACTTTCGTCGCCACTTCGCGCAGCAATTGCATGGCGGCCTGCTGCGTGAGCGTCGCGGGCCGGCGCGCGCTCACGGCCTGCATCAGCTCGATGCGCAGGTTGGCTATGGGGCGGCAGGCGAAATCCGGCTCGCGGCCCGACTTCACGACCGCGTTGAGCGACAGCACCGCCGAGCCCGCGCCGTCGGCCACCAGATCGAGGATGGCCGCGATGCCGTCCACTTCCAGCGCGATGGTGGGCCGGCAGCCGATGGCCGCGAGCCGGGACTCGACCAGGGTGCGGATGGCATGCGAGCGCGTCGGGATGATGAGCGGCTCGGCCGCGAGCTCCTGCAGCCCGATCGGCGCTTCGCTCGTGCCCGGCCGGCGCAGCGTGACGAGGAAGAAATCTTCTTCCAGCACGCAGGTGCACTCCAGCTCGGGCGACCACGCAGCGTTGTAGAGGAGGGCGACGTCGAGGTGGCCGCCGATCAGCTGGTCCTGCAGCTGCAGCGAGAGCCCTTCGGCGATGGAGACCGTGGCGTCGGGCAACTGCTCGCGGAAGGCCCGCGTGAGCGGCACGGCCAGCATCTTGGCGATGCCCGGGGGCAGCCCCACCGCCACATGGCCGCCCAGACCGCCGCGCACGCGGCCCACGTCCTCGCGCGCACGCTGCAGCTGGTGCAGGATGACGCGGGCGTGTTCGAGCAGCACCTTGCCGGCTTCCGTCAGCTCCACCCCGCGGCCGTGGCGGATGAGCAGGTTCTGGCGCAGTTCGGTTTCGAGCTGGCGGATCTGGCGGCTGAGCGCCGGCTGCGTCACGTCCAGATCGATCGAGGCGCGCGTGACATTGCCGAGTTCGGCCACGCGCACGAAGTATTCAAGCTGCCGGATGTCCATGGGTGAACGGAGGGTGCGGGCGGGCGTGCACGCGCATGTCGGGGTGAGCCATCAGC
>JAGOCV010000278.1 GCA_017998575.1 Burkholderiaceae bacterium | reverse complement strand
GATCGAGCCCGGTGCCGCGCATCAGCGTGCGGTAGTTGCCCTGCAGCAAGCCGTCCAGGCGGCGCATCACCGTCCATTCGAGCCGGCGCAGCAGGTGCTCGGCATCGCCTTCCGGGCCGCTGGCCGCGCCGGCCGAGGCCACGTGCGCGGGCACGGCCGGCAGCGTGGCAGGCGTGTCGTTGGCGGGGCGGCGGCGTTTGAAGAACATGGCGTTCCCGCGGGGTTTTACGCGGCGAGTCTCTCGTGTTCGAGCGGGCGCGCCGGTGGTGGCACCTTGGCCATGATGCGGGCGATCAGCGCATCGGGCGTGAGGCCTTCGGACAGGGCCTCGTACGACAGCGAGAGGCGATGGCGCAGCACGTCGGGAACCAGGTCGCTCATGTCTTCGGGCAAGGCATAGGTGCGGCCGCGCAGCATGGCGAGGGCGCGGGCGCCTTCGACCAGGCCGATGGTGGCGCGCGGGCTGGCGCCGTAGGTGATGAAGCGCTGCTGGTCTTTCAGGCCGTGCTTTTCGGGCGTGCGCGTGGCCGACACCAGCCTCACCGCGTACTGCACGAGCGACGGATCGACGTAGACCTTGCGGCACTCGGCCTGCAATTGCGCGAGCTGGTCGGTGGTGGCGACGGCGTTCACGGTGATGGCCGGGCCGGTGATGCGCTCGACGATGACGTACTCTTCCTCGTCGCTCGGGTAGTCCACCAGCACCTTCATCATGAAGCGGTCGACCTGCGCCTCGGGCAGCGGATAGGTGCCTTCGGTTTCGATGGGGTTCTGCGTGGCCATCACCAGGAAGGGGTTGGGCACCTTGTGCGTGTGGCCCGCGATGGTGACCTGGCGCTCCTGCATCACTTCGAGCAGCGCGCTCTGCACCTTGGCCGGCGCGCGGTTGATTTCGTCGGCCAGCAGCAGGTTGGCGAACACCGGGCCCAGCGCGGTGGTGAAGTCGCCGGTCTTCTGGTTGTAGATGCGCGTGCCCACCAGATCGGCCGGCACCAGGTCGGGCGTGAACTGGATGCGCTTGAACTGGCCCTGCACCACGTCGGACAGCGTCTTCACGGTGAGCGTCTTGGCCAGCCCCGGTACGCCCTCGACCAGCAGGTGGCCGCGCGCGAGCATGGCCACCATCATGCGTTCGAGGAACTTGTCCTGGCCCACCACGAGGCGCTTGACCTCGTAGAGGATGCGTTCCATGAGGGCCGCAGAGTCCTCGGCGCTGGAAGGGGTCGGGTGGTCCATGGCGTCCTTTCTGGCGGAAACGATGTGCGGTTGCGAGTGCGTGCGGCAGTTTGGCTGCGGTGCCGCTAGAACGGCGGCATGCCGGCGGCCTGCGCGGCGTTCTCGATCGGCACGGCGAAGCCGATGCCGATGAAGGTGCGCGCGGGCGTGGGATTGAGGATGGCGGTGACGATGCCCACCACTTCACCGTCCATGGTGACCAGCGGCCCGCCCGAGTTGCCCGGGTTGGCGGCCGCGTCGAACTGGATCAGGTTGCTCATCTCCTGCTTGCCCTCGGGCGAGCGGAACGAGCGCTTGAGGCCCGACACCACGCCGGCCGAGGCCGAGGGGCCGATGCCGAACGGGAAGCCGACGGCGGCCACCTGCTCGCCGGGTATCAGGTCGGCGGTGGAGCGCAGCGTGGCGGCCTGCAGGTCATCCGGGATCTTGTGGGCCTGCAGCACGGCCAGGTCGTTCTCGGGTTGCACGCCAACAATGGAGGCGGTGGTTTCCAGGCCGTCGGCGAACGTGACCTTGATCTGGTCGGAGCCGCTGACCACGTGCAGGTTGGTCAGGATGACTCCCTTGTCGACGATCACCACGCCCGTGCCCACGCCGTTGGGCAGGAACTCGGCACTCGCCTCGGCCGCAGCCTCGGGATCGAGCAATGGCGGGTTGCTGTTGCGACCTTCGCGGCGCGCACCGTTGCCGTTGCGCTGGCCGCGCGCGGCCTGTTCGGCCTTCTCTTCCTTCTCACGGGCGGCGCGCCGCTCGGGGCTGTTGCGCACGAAACCCATCACGCGCACCACCGAGGGCGCCACATTGGCCACGGCGCTGGCGGCGGGCGAGGGCAGCACGGTGGTCTCCAGCGTGCGCACCACGGCGGCGTCGATGTCTTCCTGGGTGAGTCGGGGTGCGCCGGGCCGCAGGGCCAGTGTGAGTGCGACCGCCAGGCCCACGGCCAGCAGGGTCATGGCGGCCCATTGCAGGTGGAAAGCCGTGGGGCGCCAGCGCCGCCGCGCCGGTACGGCCGTGGCTTCGCCGGCAGCGCCGGGCGCCTCGGCGGGCTCGGCCGATGCGCCCGGCGCACGGCTGGATCGGCTGTAAAGGGCTGGCCTGCGCATCCGGTACCTCTACTTCGTCGGGACGGGAGAGCGGGAGATCCTGGGCGGACCTTCCAGGTGGGGCGGGCGTTTGGCGACGCCGCCGTGGCACGGTAGCACGGTTTGCCAGCCCATGCATAGGGATCAGGCATCATGCCCCCATGCCCGAGTGGATCGATACCCATGCGCACCTGGACGCGCCCGAATTCGGCGGCAGTGGCGAGGCCGTCATGGCGCGTGCGCGTCACGCCGGTGTCACGGCCTGCGTGCTGCCGGCGGTCAAGGTGGGCAACTTCGACGAGGTGCGCGAACTGGCGCACCGGGGCGGCGGCGCCTATGCGCTGGGTATCCATCCGCTGTGTACCGTCGACGCGGGCGACGACGACATCGCGGCGCTGGGCGCCGCGCTGCGCGCGCACGCGGGCGATCCGCGCCTGGTGGCCGTCGGCGAGATCGGGCTCGACTACTTCGAGCCGCTGGACGACGGGCGCCAGACCTTCATCTACCGCGAGCAGCTCAAGCTCGCGCGCGACCACGACCTGCCGGTGATCCTGCACGTGCGCCGATCGGCCGACCTCGTTCTGAAGGGGTTGCGCGACGTGGCCGCGCGCTCGCACCGCTGGCTTGGCATCGCCCATGCCTTCAACGGCAGCGAGCAACAGGCGCAGGCGTTCATCGAGCTGGGATTCAAGCTCGGCTTCGGTGGCGCCGTCACTTTCGAGCGCGCGCTGCAACTGCGCCGGCTGGCGGCCACGCTGCCGCTGTCTTCCCTGGTGATGGAAACCGATTCCCCCGACATCCCGCCGCACTGGCTCTACCGCACCGCGCAGCAACGGGCAGCGGGCGAGCCGCAGGGCCGCAACGAGCCGGCCGAGCTGCCGCGCATCGCCGCCGTGGTGGCGCAGTTGCGCGGCATCGGCATCGACGAACTGGCCGAGGCCACCGGCCGCAACGCGCGCGAGGCGCTGCCGCGGCTGGCGCAGCTACCGGCGGCCACCCGATGAGCGACGTGCTTCAAGGCCTCGCGCCCGTGCTGTCGCGCCAGACGCGCCTGGTGGTGCTGGGCAGTTTCCCCGGCGGCAAGTCTCTGGCGCTGCAGCGCTACTACGCGCATCCGCAGAACCAGTTCTGGAAGATCCTGTCGGCACTCTGGCAGGCCGACCTCAACGAGATGGCGTACGACGCGCGTTGCGACGAACTGCGCCGTCGCGGTCTGGGCGTGTGGGACGTGTACGCCGCCTGCGAGCGCGAGGGCAGCCTCGACACGGCCATCCGCAACGCGCAGCCCAACGATCTTTCCGTGCTGCTGCGCGAATGCCCCGAGGTGCAGGCCGTGGCCCACAACGGCGGCGAGAGTTTCCGCCACGCCCGCCACACGCTGGCGCTGGGCCTGGCCGTGCACCGCCTGCCCTCCACCAGCCCGGCCAATGCCTCGTGGAGCTTCGAGCGCAAGCTCGCTGCCTGGCGTGATGTCTTCACGTTGTATGGTCTTGCCTGATGGTTACCCGAAAACAGACTGCTATTGCCCCCGCCGGCCTGCCCGAGGTCGATTTTTCCGATGACGGCGACGTGCGACACCTGCACCTGGGCACGCCGTGGATCCAGGGCTCGATGAACCTCGACGCGCCCTATGACCTCGAGCTGGAGTACATCCAGCGCATGATGGCCTGGCTTCTGTTCGTCGATCCCGCCTCTGTCGGCAAGCGCCACGCCATGCAGTTCGGACTGGGCGCAGCCGCGCTCACCAAGTTCTGCCGCAAGCGCCTGCTGATGCGCACCACGGCCATCGAGCTCAACCCGCAGGTGGTGGCGGCTTGCCGCCTGTGGTTCAAGCTGCCGGCCGATGACGGCAAGCTATCGGTGATCCTGGGCGATGCGGCCGAGGTGGCACGCCACGGCCACTGGGCCGGGCAGGTCGATGCGCTGCAGGTGGACCTGTACGACCACGATGCCGCGGCCCCCGTGCTCGACAGCGAGGACTTCTACGCCGACTGCCGCGAACTGCTCACGGAAGACGGCTGCATGACCGTCAACCTGTTCGGCCGCGCTTCCAGCTACGAGCGCAGCCTGGAGAAGATGGCGGCGGCCTTCGGGCCTGCGGCGCTGTGGGCTTTCCGGCCCACGCGCGAGGGCAACACCGTGGTGCTGGCCCAGCGAACGCCCTTGCGGCCCGAGCGGCAGGTGCTTGCCGCCCGCGCGGAAATCATCCAGACTCGCTGGGGCCTGCCCTCGCCCAAGTGGCTGCGGGGCTTCAAGCCCGTCCATCCATGAACGCCGTCCTGCCCAAATCCAGCACCCCGTCGCTCGCCAAGACCGCGTACCACGGCCCGCTCAACTGGCGGTCCATCGTCGAATGGTTGCACGAGGACGGCGTGATCAGCGCCGAGGAATCGCAGCGGGTGTTCGCGCGCATGTCGCAGGCCGAGAGCGCGCAGAACCCGCTGGTGCGCCTGGCCAGCGTCTCGATGACGCGCGTGGCCGACGGCAAGCCGCTGGACATCGAACGCCTGTGCGAATGGCTGGCCGCGCGGGCCGGCATCGACTACCTGCGCATCGATCCGCTCAAGGTGGACGTGGGCAAGGTGGCCGAGACCATGAGCGCGCCCTATGCCGAACGCCACAAGGTGTTGCCGGTGCAGATCACGCCCGCCGAGGTGGTGGTCGCCACGTCGGAGCCCTTCATCAGCGACTGGGTGCCCGAGGTCGAACGCCAGGCCAAGCGCCGCGTGCGGCGCGTGATGTCCAACCCGCTGGAGATCCACCGCTTCACGGTCGAGTTCTTCGCGCTGGCCAAGTCGGTGCGTGCCGCGCAGAAGGCGGGCGGCAACCAGGGCGGTGCGAGCTTCGAGCAGTTGGTGGAGCTCGGCCGCAGCAACAAGCAGCTCGACGTCAACGACCAGGGCGTGGTGCAGGTGGTGGACTGGCTCTGGCAGTACGCCTTCGACCAGCGCGCCAGCGACATCCACCTGGAGCCGCGCCGCGAGCAGGGCGTGATCCGCTTCCGCAT
>JAGOCV010000277.1 GCA_017998575.1 Burkholderiaceae bacterium | reverse complement strand
GCAGGATGCGCGTCCAGGCCACCCAGGCGTCCCACTGCACGCGCTTGTCCCAGGCGTTGCCCCACTGGCTGAAGAGCTGCAGCGCGCTTTCGGCGGCGATGCGCGCGTCGCCCAAGCGGCCGGCCGAGAGGTACAGCTGGGCCAGCACCATCTGCGGCTCGCCCACCCACGGGTTGTGGCGCACGGCCTGCTCCAGCACGGCGATGGCGGCATCGGTCTGCACCAGCGGCTGGTCCTGCTGGATCACGGACCAGTAGAGCGACGTGGCCGCTGCCTCGTCGGCCTCGGCCAGCCCCTGCGTGCAAGCCGCGAACACCGGCGGCAGCGGCAGCACGGCGCGCAGTGCGGGGTGTTGCAGCGCGCACGCCAGGCCCGAAATCTGCGACACGATGCGGCTGCTCGGCCGCATGGGGCCGGGCCAGAGCGAGGCCATCCAGTGCACGGCCTGCGGGCGTTGTGCCACGTCGGGAAAGCCGGCGAAGATGTCTTCCTGCCAGCTGAACCACTGCTCTATGGTGTCGGCCATGCTCACCACGATGAAGGCCGCCACTTCGTACGCGCCCAGGCGCACCGTGCCCTGGCCCTGGCCGATGCGCTCGATGGTCATGCCGCCGTCGTCGTCGATCTGCCCGGCCAGCACGCGCTGGGTGAACTGCACGCGGCTGGCGGTGCAGAAGGTGTAGACCAGTTGCTCGGCGCCCTCGCCCACCAGCTCGCGCAGCCGGCCCCGCTCGCTGCCGGCGTCGAACTTCACCAGATCGACGAAGGCATTGCCGTACACGCTATGCAGCAGACCCAGCAGGCGCACGTCGCGCGGCTGGCCCCATTGCGCCAGCGAGCGCGCCACGCCTACGAGGTGATGGCGAAAGGTGCCGGCCTTGTGCCAGTCCTGCCCCACGCCGCGCGCCAGCACCACGGGCAGCACGGGCGCCAGGTCGGCGTCGTTGCGCAGCCAGTCTTCGTCGAGCAGCGTCTGCGCGCGCTGGAACAGCGCCGCGTCGAAGGTGTGGAACGGCAAGGTCGTAGTCATGGCAGGTCTTAGGTTGGTTCGCGGGCTTCTCCGGCAGGCGCAAGTATGGCGCCTAAGCGAATGGCTTCGCCTGCGGCCGCCTCGTCCTCGGTCACCGGCCTGATGGGCAAAGGCCTTGGTTCGCCCTCAACGTCGAGGCTTCGGATAACGATCATTTCCGGGCACCAAGAAGCCGGACACTGCCCATTCACTCAATGGATCATCATGAACGTTTCCGGTTTTTCCCAGCAGATCAATTTGAAGCGCCGTCTCTCTGACGACGATGCAAACGACCAGCCCCAGACTGTTGCTCCCGCGATGCGCGCGAACAATCGTTCAGATGCAGTGACACGACTGCAAGACATGAAATCCCTGGTGCATGACGAAATCTTCAGCTACCTGCTTCCCGACTCGCAGATTACCGTCGGCAACGCATTGAGCCGTCCGGACGACGGCACACCCGTTCTGCGACTCGAGTTGCCGCAGGTGAATGCGGCACGCCAAACGCAGGCCATCCAGACCGCCCCGCGCCTGATCCCAGCGCTGGACGCACTCAGCACCGAGATCAATGCCACCGAGCCCGCTTTCCGCCACCGGCCGCTGATCGCCGCACTCGACCGTGTGGCGCGCAACATGCACGGCATTCCCCTCACCGAGACAATGGACGCGCTGACTCGCGTGCGACAAATGGCGGCATCCCTGCCACCTCAGAGACGCCGGGCGGTGGAGCGGGCCGCGAATGTTCTCGATCCGCGCCACCTGGGGTTTTCGCCGACCTTCCAGCAGCTTTGCGATCATGCGGACGATGTCGCCGCCCTGCCCGTGCAACACGCCCGCCGGCATGGGCAACTCACCGGCATCAACGCCACCTTCACCCGTGCACGGATCGCGCTGGACGCCCAGCCGCCACAGAACTTCAACCTCGACGAAATCTCGCAGGTACTGTCCGTGCTCCTTCAACGTGGGCGCGCCGCCAGCTCGGCCACACTGCCGCCCGACGAAACGCTGGCACAGGCCATTCGACACGCCCTGACCTGTGTTGATCGCTGGTTCGCAGAAGCCGGCCAGGGACTGAACCGCCCGGCGCCGCAGAAGATCACGCAGGAGCTGCTGGTTGCAGCCGGCAATCTGCCTCCTGCGCTACGACAACTGGCCCGCCTGCCACCGGACGAGCACTGCGAACTGCTCGAATCGTGGTTTTCTGCTGCACAGGAGGAAGAACTCCCGGCCATGTTCGACATCCTCCTGCGTGGCCTGCCATCAGGAGCCGAACGCGGCACGGCTCTCGCCGATCTCGCCAATTTGCTCCCGCATCTCCCGCACGACGCCGTGCTTGCGCGACTGGCTGAACTGGCGCATCACGCCCGACAACTGCCGGCGCAAGAAGACCCCGCCTCACTGCTGGAGGATCTGGCCGGCAGCGATATCCTCGCGAAAATTCCCATGGAGCAGAAAGCACAGGCCATCCAGGAGCTGCTGACGACACTGGACGCACTGATACAGCGCCAACTCATACGGCCGGACTGTGTGACCGACTTCTGCGACACACTCGATGATTTGGTGTTGCAGTTGCCCGCCAACGACCAGCCGGCGTTGAGTGCGGCCATCCGGAATGCGCGTCCGGACACCTCAGCCGGCATGCAAACCGACTCCTCCGGCATGAATTCCGACGCCGACTGACATCGCTGCGAACTTTCAGATGCTTGGGCACCGGCACCCGCAACGCGTTGAGCGGGTGGCGCGGACCGCCACCCGCGCGGCCTTACCAGGCAACCGTGTACGCGCCCTTGAAGGTCGTGTCCACGAACTGCTTGACCTCGGGCGACTGGTAGGCCTTCACGAAAGCCAGCAGGTCGGCGTCCTTCTCGTGGCCGGCCCGGGTGGCGATCACCACGGTCACGTAGGGCGTGCTGGGGTTCTCCAGCGCCAGCGAATCGCCCGTGGGCGACAGGCCCGCGGCCACGGCATAGCTGCTGTTGACGGCGGCGGCGTCCAGGTCGCCCAGGGCGCGCGGCAGTTGTGCGGCTTCGAGTTCGATGAAGCGCAGCTTCTTGGGATTGGCCGTGATGTCGAGCACCGAGGCACGCGTGCCCGCGCCGCCCTTGAGCTGGATCAGGCCCTGCTCGGCCAGCACCAGCAGTGCGCGCGAGCCGTTGGTCGGGTCGTTGGGGATGCCCACGCGCGCGCCGTCGGCCAGGTCGGCCAGCTTCTTCACCTTCTTCGAGTACACGCCCATCTGCTGACGCACGGCCGGCGCCACGGGCACGAGCTTGTAGCCACGGTCCTTGTTCTGCGCTTCGAGGAAGGGCACGTGCTGGTAGATGTTGGCGTCGAGCTGGCTGGAGGCCAGCGCGGCGTTGGGCTGGATGAAGTCGCTGAACTCGACCAGCTTGACCTTGAGGCCGTTCTTCTCGGCCACGCGCTTGGCCACTTCGGCGATCTGCGCGTGCGGGCCGGCGGTCACGCCGATGGTGACCTCCTTGTCGGCGGCCATCGCCGTGAACGGGAAGGCGGTGGCCAGTGCGGCGGCGGCGGTGGCCTGCAGCAGCAGGCGGCGGGGAATGGCGATGGTCATGGGTGAGTCCTCCGGTTGAATGGGTTGGATTGGAAAAACGGTGTGTGCGCCCGGCGATGCCGCCTCAGCGATGCGACAGGCGGCGCACCGCCCAGTCGCCCAGGCTCTGCACGGCCTGCACGAAGAAGATCAGCACCACCACGACAGCCAGCATCACGTCGGGCAGGAAGCGCTGGTAGCCGTAGCGGATGCCCAGGTCGCCCAGGCCGCCGCCGCCGATGGCGCCGGCCATGGCCGAGTAGCCCGTGAGGCTGACGAAGGTGATGGTCAGGCCCGCGATGATGCCGGGCAGCGCCTCGGGCAGCAGCACCTTCCAGACGATCTGCCAGGTGGTCGCGCCCATGGCCTGCGCGGCTTCGACCAGGCCGCCGTCCACCTCGCGCAGCGAGGCTTCGACCAGGCGCGCCACGAAGGGCGCGGCGGCGATGGTCAACGGCACGATGGCGGCTGCCGTACCGATGGACGAGCCCGCCAGCAACCGCGTGAACGGGATGATGGCCACCAGCAGGATGATGAAAGGCGTGGAGCGCACGGCGTTGACGATCCAGCCGACGATGCGGTTGGCCGCCGCGTTCTGCAGCACGCCGCCGTGGTCGGTGAGGCGCAGGAACACGCCCAGCGGAATGCCCAGCAGCGCGCCCAGCACGCCCGACACGCCCACCATCACCAGCGTTTCCCACAGCGAGAGGGCGAACAGCTCCAGCAGGGCCTGCGAAAAGTTCTCGAACATGGCTCAGGCCTCCACGGTGCTGTTGTCGGCGTCGGCTGCATCGGCAGCGGCGAACGCGCGCTGGGCGGCGGCTTGCGGCGCAATCTCGGTCACGGCCACGCCGCGTGCGCGCAGCGCGGCCACGGCGTCGTCCACCTGCGCATCGCTGCCCGTGGCCAGCACGGCCAGCGAGCCGAAGGCCTGGCCCTGGATCTCGTCGATCTGCCCATGCAGGATGGATAGCTGCACGCCGTGGTCGGACACCAGGCGCGAGAGGATGGGCTGGTAGGCGCTCTCGCCCGCGTACGACAGGCGCAGCAGCCGGCCCGCCGGCAGCCCGGCGGTGGCGGCGGCGCCCTGCAGCGTCTGCACGTGCGCCAGCACGCTGGCCGGCAGTTCCTGCGGCACGATCTCGTCGATCAGGCTTCGCGTGATGGCTTCGCGCGGGCGCGTGAACACGTCCACCACGGCGCCCTCTTCCACGATGCGGCCGGCGTCGATCACGGCCACGCGGTCGGCCACCTGCTTGATGACCTGCATCTGGTGCGTGATCAGCACGATGGTCAGGCCCAGCTCACGGTTGATCTGGCGCAGGAGCGCAAGGATCGATCGCGTGGTCTCGGGGTCGAGCGCCGAAGTGGCCTCGTCCGACAGCAGCACGCGCGGCCGGTTGGCCAGCGCGCGTGCGATGCCCACGCGCTGCTTCTGGCCGCCGCTGATCTGCGCCGGGTAGCGGTCGGCCAGCGCGCCCAGGCCCACCAGGTCGAGCAGCGGCGTCACGCGCGCGCGGATCTCCGCTTCGGGCAGGCCCGCCAGCTCCAGCGGCAGCGCCACGTTGCCGTACACGGTGCGCGACGACAGCAGGTTGAAGTGCTGGAAGATCATGCCGATGCCCTGGCGCGCGGTGCGCAGGTCGGCGTCGGAGAGCGCGGTGAGCTCGCGCCCGTCCACGTGCACGCTGCCGGCCGTGGGGCGGTTGAGCAGGTTGATGACCCGCACCAGCGAGCTCTTGCCCGCGCCGCTCTTGCCGATGATGCCGAACACCTC